>NZ_JADEWU010000044.1:0-46927 GCF_015207485.1 Planktothrix mougeotii LEGE 06226 | reverse complement strand
TTCTAAAATTGGGTGATTATCCATCCCGCCCAAACAACACCCCAAATATAACCCTTATTTCTAAAATTGGGTGATTATCCATCCCGCCCAAACAACACCCCAAATATAACCCTTATTTCTAAAATTGTGTTATTAAGCGTTGATTAATATGGGCGGGAAGGGACACAAGCCCCTACGCAGGATAACGAATAATATGGGCGGGAAGACCCCGCCCCTACCGTTATCGTTGAAACTTTTGGCGGAGTCGAGAGACTAATAAATCGACTTCGGGTAATCTGAGAAATAGAATTAAGATGGCAAAAACCGTTACCCCCACAAGACCCGGAAGCACTAATTCCATTAATAATACTAAAAAGTCATTACTGCTAATTAACAATCTTAACCCTTGTAAAGTTCCCCAACTCACAGCCCCAGAAATAACACTAATAATTGTTAATCCTAAAAACGGTAAACTCCATTCCCGCCAAGGTAAACCATTTAATCTAATATGTAATAACCATAAAAACATTACCATTGAGACAATATTAACGCCAACCGTTGCTAAGACTAAACCGGGCGCACCCCAAAATTTAACCAAAATAAAATCTAAGACCCCATTTAAGAAAATATTAAAAATACTGACTCTAAACGGCGTTTCTCCATCTCCTAAGCCATAGAATACCCGGACTAATACATCTCGTCCTAAATAAAAGAACATCCCCACCGAATAAGCCATTAAAATTGAGGCGACAAACTCTGAAGCTTCTAAATTAAACGCATACCGTTCATAAACGACCCTCACCGTCGGTAACGCTAAAGCGACCATTAATGTACTTAAGGGTAACATCGTAATTGCTGTTAAAATTAACGACTGACGAATGCGGTCTTTTAATTCTGGCCAATGTTCAGGATCTCTCAAACGAGCAAAAAGGGGTAAAAATGGAACCAAAATCATATTAGAAATGATTCCCAAGGGAGTTTGAACTAATAACCCAGAATAGCCCATTGCTGATGCAGCTTGAGGAATATAAGAGGCAAAAAATAAATCCGTATAGACATTAATTTGTAACATTCCTGATGATAAAGTTGCAGGTAACATCACTTTCATCACATCTTCTAACCCCGCAATTTTAAAATTAAATCGGAGTCGTAAGGTTCCTAACCCTGATTTCCACATCGCCGGAACTTGAATAATCCATTGTAAAACCGCCCCCGCTAAGGTTGACCACGCTAAAACTTCTCCCCCTAAAACCATATATTTAGGACTATCAACATCATCTCCTAAAATGCCAATTAATACCCCTAATCCTAAAATTAAAGCCGCACTGGAAAATAACGGACTAATAGACGGTAACCAATACATATCCGCCGCATTTAACGTGCCAAATCCAATCCCAATTAACCCTGCAAATAAGGCCATCGGAGCCATAATTTTTAACTGTTCAATGGCAATACTTCGAGTCGCTATTCCTTCCGGTGTTAACATTAAACCCGGAGCCATTAAATCAATTAAAGGAGTGGCAAAAATGACTAATCCGACGGTTATAATTAATAAAAATATTCCGACTAAGGTAGAAACCGTTTCAACTAAAGCTTCGGCATCTTTGCGGTCGCGGTTGGCTAACGCACTGACAATAGCACTATGAAAGGGGCCGTTAATTCCCCCTAATAATATTAATAAAAATCCAGGGATAACATAAGCATAATTATAAGCATCAATGGCTGGCCCCACACCAAAAGCCGCCGCCATCACTTGTTGACGAACTAAGCCAAAAACTTTACTAATGAGGGTGGCAACTGCAACAATAGTAGCAATTCCGACTAACGAACGAGAGCGTTTTGGTTCTTCTGACACGAAACATCCACAGGGGTTAAAATCCAAACCCTAGTTTAATCGGGAATTGACCAATATTCAAACAGGTTCATCATGGGTTCTTATTTGTATCGCTATCCCTCCCTGGAGTCTGGGGTTTTGCTCAAACGCTATAAACGATTTTTAGCCGATATTCAGTTAAGCTCTGGGGAGGTCATTACCGCCCATTGTCCCAACACAGGGCCCATGACCGGGGTTTGTATCCCTGGAAACCCGGTCATGGTGTCTCACAACTCCGGGAAAACACGCAAATATCCCTACACTTGGGAGTTAATTCAGTTAACTTCGGAGGTTGACATCCTCAATAATCAGTTAACTTGGGTGGGAATTAATACCGCTTTACCCAATAAAGTCATTCATTTAGCATTAATAGAACGTTTATTTCCAGAATTAGGAAATTATAGCGAAATCAAGAAAGAAGTTCCCTATGGAATAGAGTTAAAAAGCCGTGTTGATTTTGTTTTGAAAGGAGAAGATCAAGCTATTTATGTAGAAGTTAAAAATACAACTTGGTGTAAGGGGGAAATTGCTTTATTTCCTGATACGGTGACAGACCGAGGACAAAAACATTTAAAGGAATTAATTGAAATTGTTAGACAAGGCGATCGCGCGGTGATGTTATACTTTATTAATCGTGGAGATTGTACCGAATTTGCCCCCGGAGATATCGCTGACCCGGTTTATGGTCAACTTTTAAGAACTGCCATTTCAGAAGGGGTAGAAATCTTACCTTGTCGGTTTGAAGTTACCCCAGAAGGAATTCAATATTTAGGATTAGCAGCCTTACCCTTTTTGTCCGGTCTTAGTAATCCTTAAAAACTCGGTTATTCTGATTTCTTTTGAGTATTTAAAACCTTCCACATCACGAACAATAAAATACTCAAATATCCGAATACTGCTAACCAGTCGAGGATGCGACTATCAATCGTGAAAGTTGTAGAATTCATGAGCCATAAAATATTGCTTAATCAATTTTTCTGTTATTTATTTTTTATGACCTTTATCCGATTTACCCCCAATTAATCGATCTACTAAATCTTTATGATAATTGGGTGGAACTTTAACAACTTCACGCTGGGGTGGAGTAGGGGTTGGCGTAGTTGGACGAGAAACTTGAGTTTGGGAGGCGACGGGATTGGTATAGGGGGGACGTCCGAAGCCTAAAATAATCCCTGGAGTGCGGGTACGTCGCATGACTTGGCCTCCATTAGCATCATTTCCGACTCCTGTATTTCCTTCAATACTAATAATACTGCCATCGGATTTAACGGATTCCACAATGCCAACGTGATCCGCAATTCCATCTCCTCGCCAACAGAAAAATACCACATCCCCGACCCTGGCATCGTAAAACCATTGACCCCGATTTCTAAACCAAGACACCCCATCGGGACAGTAGGCGAATCCTTTACTACTTCTAATCGGCAGGGGTAAACTAATTTTATCAAAACAGTAGGATACAAAAATTGCACACCAAGGAACGTAATTCATCCCGTACCATTGGCCATACTTATTACCATTACTACCCGCAGGATATTCCGCATACCCCACTTCACCAGCAGCAATCCGAATTAAATTAGCAGCAGTTGTCATTAGAAGTCTCCAAAATTTTAGATTAATGGGGATAAAGTAGGGGGATAGAGGTCTTATTTGTTTCTGTTTTGGCGTGATGGGGGTTCCCGACTAACATTGTGTTTACCACTGTTCTAACATAAGTTCTCAGGGTTTTTAGACCCTCCAGTCCACTTCAGGTTTTTTAAAGAATGATACCATCTCAATATGCCTCATTCTCCTCAAGTACCTGCTCATCTATTTCAGGGAAATTTACGGTTAATCCGACTTGATTTTTAAATTGAGGCTTGGCGTTTAATTTGTTCCCGTTCTATGGCTTCAAATAAAGCTCTAAAATTCCCCTCGCCAAAACCCTGAGCTTGTCGCAGTTGACCTTGAACAGTACAAATTTTTCGTTCAATAAATTCAAAGAAAAACGTCGGTTCTTCAAAAATCGGTTGGGTAAAAATTTGTAATAGCATTGCTTCTGGGGTTAAGGGTTCCCAATCGATTAAAATTTGCTCCGCTTTTAAACGTTCCCAATCGATTAATAAGGGGGAATCATGCCAACGGTTTTGTAATTGCAAATAATATTCATCGGGAACGGTTAAAAAAGATAATCCTCTTTGTCTCAAATGATTAACCTGTTGCCCTAAATTTGAAGTTTTCAGGGCGATATGTTGAATTCCTGAACCGCGATTAATCTCTAAAAATTCTTGAATTTGAGAATTAGCTGATGTGGGTTCATTAATTGGAAACTGAACTTGACCTTGGGGATGAACCAAGACTTGACTATTTAATCCAGAACGTTCAGTTTGAATTTCAAAACTCTGTTGCGGTTGAAACCCTAAATAATTTTGATACCAAGAAATGGCGGTTTTTAGATCTCCAGATTGTACATTTAAAACAACGTGATCAATGGACAGTAAACCCGGAGCAGCGAGAGGAAATAGCTCTGGAAAACCCGGAAGCAATTTTCCAGGGAAAGAGCCCGTTTGTTCAGTAAAGGTATGACGTAATCCTTGCCATCCTTCTAAGGTTAAGCATTTTAAAGTTTCTCCTTGATAGGAATAAGATTTTAAGGGGGAAATGACCCGAACGCCTTGTTCGAGAAGGGGTTTAATCCTTAATTCTAAATCTTGAACTTGAAAGCCAACATCTACCACCCCAGACGGATGAGCCTGCAAAAATTGCGCCACAGGACTCTCAGGAGTCAGGGGGGAAGACAATAGAAAATAAACTGAACCTTGGTAAACGATTTCGGTTTGGGTGTGAAAAAGGTTCCGACTCCCAATTCCTTGAAATCCTAAATTATGAATAAACCAATCCCGTGTTCGTTTGGCATCTTGAACATAGAAATGGACATGATCAAACTCCATCATTCAGCGTTCAATAAGCAACACTATAATTAATTTTAGAAGAATAAATGACTTTCGGGTTGAATATTAATTTCCATTGGAATGGCCTGGGGTTCTACTGATAACGCATAAAGAATGGAGTTAGCGGCCGTTTCCGCACTCAACATTTTTGAGCGATCAACTTTTAAACTGACGTTATCCCAAAAGGGAGTATCGACACCCCCAAAATAGAATAAGGTCACTTTAATTCCATAGCGTCTGACTTCATCATTCTTTACATTTCTTAACGATTGTTCTGAGTATAACAAATCTTGTCAATTTTGTAGAGACGTGGTAGGTTACATTTCTAGGGGGATTGTAATTTAACTTTCCAATCTTTATCGGTTTTTTCTAAATTAAACGAATTGCTTAACGTTAAGAGCTTTTGAAAATTTCCTCCTAATCTTAATTTTTTGATAATTTGAGTAATCGGAACGCCATATTTTCGATTGAATTGGCTGCCTAAAATTGATAAAGAAACATGATTTTCAGAAGAATTTAAGGTCAATTCCTGCATAATTTCAATTAAGGCATTTTCCAGATCTTCTAAAGACTCAATTACAGGAAGTTGAGAGAATTCTGTTTCGGGTAAAGCGTGGGGTTGAGTTGAGGAAGGTTGAATCTCAAATAAAGTAACATAGCTGGGAGATTTCTCAGAAGGTTGATGAACGACAAAAATATGGGGATTTTTGACAAAGATATCTCTGCCTTGATAATCGGAAAAATGGGAAGCCACAACTTGGCTAACGGTTAAATGATAAGTATCTTTATACAAAAAGGCAACCCGATTCAGTTTAATCCATTGGCAATGAGATCGTTTTTGCTCTAATTTAATAATTTCTTGTAATTGCACAATAAATTGATCTAAAGTCGGAATGGGAGGAATGGGAGTTAAGGAATAAGTATTGATTTGACCTGTCCGGGTATTTAGCACTGTAATTTTAGATCTATTTTTACTCACTTGATAAACGGTTAACCCATGATTTTGTAAGGTATTGCATAAATGAGTTAAACCAAGATCGGAAGAACAAACTAACACTTCTTTTGCCGTTGGATAGTGAACAAAAATAGAGGAACCCACCGTTGACATTTTTAAATCCGCGCTATCTTTGCCGGGGGGAACGTGAATTAATTGATAACCCCGTTGATGATATTCTAAATCTTTTTTTCCCATGCTACGCCAATTCGCAAAGGCGACTTTAATTTGCACGGGATATAAGCAAATGGTTTCTAAAAATTTCTCCGTTTCCAAATCTAAGGGCAGATTTTCAACATCTAGTAATAAAATACTAATTCCGACTTCGCTGGGACTTCTGCCATTAAATAAACCGTGAGAAGGGGATTGATTCACTAAAGAATAATCCGCAAATAATAACGCTAAATCGGGGTCTGTGAGTTGTTCTAGTTTAACAATTAAGGATTTATACTCAGGAGAGCGTAAAAATTCAACACTGAACAAGCGGTTTAGATAGGCTTTTAGTTTAACAAATAGTGCCTCTTGATGTCTAGCTTGACTTAATCCTTGATTAAGCTGACGAATCAATGAGGATTGATATTCAGATTGTTGCCAAGGAATATGACGATAACGGGAGTTAATCCAGTTAGGATGTTGATGCTGAAAATTCACTAATGTTCGACAAACATAGTGACTGATGGCGGGAACAACAAGGGTTCCATTGTCTTGAATTTTGCTGGCTTGCTCGAACATAACCCTGACTTGGCTACGGGTTGTCTTGTGTTATTAAGGTTAGCACGTTTGGGAGAAACCCAACAGATAAGCTATCCCTACCACAACTTACGGTTGAGATCGGGCGTGGTGTGTCCCCCAGGTGGCAGATGTCAGGAGTTGCTGATTTCTACCTCGGTTGATTTGAGGTGAAATCAAGAGATTTTAAAGGCTTAAACAATCTATATCTTCTGCTAGAGAGAAAATTAAAGAAAGGGTTTGTGGGAAACTAATAACTTATTACTTATGATAGAGGAATAATTATTTTAATCTCGTTACCGTAGATTTGGATTAAAAAATAAAATCCTTTTGAAAATAGGAATAAATTAATCATGAAATCTGGCTTTTTTAGAATGGTTTCTAATATCCGTTCTTTTTTAATGCAGCTTCAAGTTCAACGTTTTTTTGCTGTGGTTTTAGTAGGCTTTGTCTTGCTGAACACAACGGTTGATGTTCAAAAATATGATAGAAGTAACCCGGTTAATAAGGAAAGAATAGACCAAGTTGCTCATCAAAAAGATTCCGATAGACCCAAAACGACCGGAGAATTTTTAGACGAAGCGGAAGGAGATGTTCCCTTAAATGAACGCTTCAAAAATATTACCAGAGATTCAGCAGAAGCCTTTAAAGATTGGGGTGAAACTTATTCAAAAGGAGTTCAAAACACGGGTGATAAATTAAAAGACAATACCACAGAAGCAGGCAAAAATATCATTGATAAAGTTACACCGTAATTTATAGTCACGGTTGTTTCCGGCATTGCTTAAAAAATCCTTGGGAACACATTCCCCTGTAGGGGTGAGGAAACCTCGCCCCTACGATGCCCCGTAATTTGTACACCGGAAGATAGGGGATTTTAATTATCAATTCCTATTGTTTGAAAGCATTAAATTCTCAATCAGAATAATCTGTCTTTTTTCATTAAAGGTAATTTTTTTCTGCTCTTGAAGTTGTTTGAGTAAGCGAGTAATGGTAACACGGGTTGTGCAACAAGCCATCGCTAATTCTTCATGGGTGAGACGAATATTCAGACAAATTCCTTCATCAACAGGTGTACCGACTTCCTTTTTTAATAAATGAAGTAACTGATACAAACGAGTGGCAAGTTGTCGTTCTCCCGATAATGCTAATAAAGCTTCAGTTTGGTGCAGACGAGAAATAATACCCGTCAATAAAAGTTGAGTTAAATCATGAGATGCTGCGACTTCAGCAGGGGTAAAACTGATTAATTCAACATGAGAAAAAGCACTCGCTTCATAAATTGCTAGAGACGTTAATTCTTTACCAAAAGAAGCTCCTGGCCCTATTAAACCCATGAGAATTTCTTGACCTTGGTGATTGAGGGTTGTTAATTTAACTAATCCTTGAACGACATACCACACCGTTTCTTGAGGGAGGGAAATTAATTCCCCTAAATGATAACTGAGCAAAGGATAATTTTCCATACAAATCGTCCTTTGCTCTGAAGAATTAATCGGGTTTTGTTGTAATAAAGCAAGGCGTTTGCGTTCAGTCAGATCTCTTAAAACCCAATGAATACTAACGGGTTTGTTAGTTTGATCTCGGTTAATTTGGGTTATACAAGCGACATCTAAAGATTTTCCATCCCGACAGGTTAATCCGATTTCCCACTCATGAAAACAATCTCGTTCTTGTCGGCGAATCAGTTCTGAACGAAAGAATTGACGGTCTTGTTCACAGATATATAAAGATAAGGGTTTTCCTACAATAAATTGTTCAGGAATTCCCAATAGTTCTGCGGCTGCGCGATTTGCTTGTTGAATAGTTCCTTCTAAACTTGTGATCAAATAAGGTTCTGGAGCTAAATAAAATAAATCTTCATACCGTTTGCGTTCATGAACAGAAGCTTCTAATGCTTCTGCTAAAACCATATTTTTCTGTTGTAATTCCTCCTGAGCAACTTGTAACTCCTCCAACGCCCAACCCATCTCCATGACAAAGGTAGAGCTTAATTGGGGAGTTAAAGCTTTGATGGGTTCAGCCCCATGAAGTAACCTAGAAAAGCGATCTTGCATCGCCAGAACTTGTTTAGAGAAACGATTCAGATCCATGCCCATAGACTCTACGAGGTTTTATGAATCAAGACTATAGAAAATTTTTTCTTTTTAACATGACCTAAAGACAGAAATCTTGAGTTTGACTAAAAATCAATTCTGTCTATTGATGATTATTTATGATGATGAAGGTTTGAACCATTTTAGAACATTTAACACAATATTGGCAGGAATAGTATGACCGCCCGCAAACTCTTGATAAACGACTTTATTATGGTTTTGCTTCATGGGTCTTGCTGATAAGTATCCGGTTTGAGTAGATGGGTTCATGATAATTGTGGGGGTTTAGAGGTTGTTTAAGACACTGTTCTATAAGATCTGCGGCTCGTTTAACACCTCCAGCTTGGCGAATAGAATCCCTAATTTTTAAGGCATTTTCTGAATAAGAGTTTTCGGTTAAAACCTGTTGAATTGCTTGTCGCAATTTAGAAACATTTAAACGGCTAACCGGGATGACTTCTCCGGTTTTTGTCCAACGAATGCGCGCCCCGGTTCCCGGTTGTTCAAAGGTAATGGGAATGGCGACTAAAGGAACCCCATAACTTAAAGAATCCATCACGGTATTCATTCCTCCATGAGTAATTGTTAAACTTGCTTTTGCTAATACTTCAACTTGAGGTGCATACTCAACGACTAAAGGAGAACCGGGTAAGGTTTTAACTTCAGTTTCGCTCATCCCCCCTCCATGAGTAATTACTAATTGAGCATCTAATTCTTGACAAGCTTCTGCAATTGATCGAAATAAATTAACCTTTGTATTTTGTACACTTCCTAAAGACGCATAAATTAAAGGTTGTCCGGTCAAACGTTCATAAGGAAAGGAAACATTTTGGGGTGATTGATTACGAAAAGGGCCTGTATAGTAGAAATTTTTGGGTAAATTCGGAATCGGAAAATCAAAGGCTTCTGGTTGTTGGCTAATATGGGCGAGTCGAGTTGAAGTTGCGCCATATAAATGAGGATAAGGCGGTAATTTCCACTGTTGTCGGTAATGATTAATTGTGTTTAAAATCCGTTGACAACTATAATCTAAAATAAAATAGGCAATTTGATTGCGAAGTTTTGCCCAGGGTTGATTTTGATATAACCAAGGGGTAAAAAAAGGAGGAACATCCCCACGACGATGAATCGCTTGACCACAGGACACCACAATTAAGGGTAAATTGAGGTATTCTGCAATCGTTTCTCCCACAGGTTCAAGTTGATCAACTAATAAAGCTTCTATTCCTAATTTAGCGATCGCTTTGGGTGCATCTTGACACAAAATTTCTGTGAAGTGTTGACAGAAATCGACGGAATATTGCAGAGCTTTAATTCCACTTAATTGACCCAGTTGCTGAAAGGTTTCTGCTAAGAGTCCCGGTTGATAAAGAGACAGTCCAACAGAAAAAAATTCTAAGCCTTCGGATTGAACTTTTTTCTCCAGATCAATTAGTTGTAAAACGGTAACTTGATGTCCTCGTTTTTGTAATTCTCGCCCTAAAGCAGACTGAGGATTTAAGTGACCGGGATAGGGGGGGCAAATAATACCAAAATGCGTCATAAATCATTAAGGGTTAGGAATGATAGATAGCAGAGATATACTTAATTTTGCAAAAAAAATACTATCACTGACATCATCCTTAATGTTGACTATTAGCGGTTAACTGTTAACCGTTGATGTTCACTTTTAACCTAAGTTTTATTAATTTTAACTAGATGGAAATTCATCAATATGAGCATTGGCTTTAAGATGTAACCAACCTGATGTAATTTCAAATTGATCGAGGGTCAGGGTTGTCCCTGCTTTTTCCAAATTTTTGAGATCAAGAATTTCGCTAAAGGTCGTAAAGAGATGGGTGATTTTTTGCAGATTTGTTTCAATATCAACTTCTAATTTTTGTGCCTTAATTTGGGTAGAAAGGGCAACTTCTGCAATTTTATTCAGGGTTTGTTTTGCAAATCCAGTTTTTTCTGACATCATTTTTCCAGGGAGGGTAAAGGATTAAGGGTTGAGTTGAGGGTTGCGAACATTGGGAAGTTGCCACCAAGGAACATTAGGATATTGATGGTGTTCTTGATGATAACCAAAGTGATAACAAGTCATAAACGACCAAAAAATAGGTAAGGAATTACTTTGAGCACAGTGATCATTTTGATATCCTCCTGGGGGTTCTCGATGGGTGAGAAAAGTTCCAAAATAAAATAATTGAAAGGAACTACAGATAAACGGAATGATCCAAAATAAAGCCAAATTAAGGATAGAAATATGAAATAAAATTTGAATGCTATGGAATACAAATGCCCATTTAATTAACCGCCACCAACTCCAGTATCGGCTCATAAAATAAAGATACCAAGAGATGAGATTTTGATGCTCACCATCATGGAAGTCAGGATCATTGTCACTGGCGGGGTAGCGATGATGCAGCCAATGTTTTTTGAGCAATTCTTCATAGGAGAATAATCCATAAAGCGTGACCGCAATCGACCCAATTAAATGATTCAGCTTTAGATTATTAGGATAAAGAGAACCGTGCATGGCATCATGAGCCGTAATAAACAAACCTGTATATAAAAAGGTTTGTAAAAGCAGGGCCAACCCAATTATAACCCAATTAGTTTGAGGCAGATCTAAAGATAAAAATCTGATGAAGCAAACTGTCCAGATTGCTATAATAGTGAGGGCAATCCATAACCCAGCTTGGGTTTTTGTTGTTGAGTTAATCTGAGCTTCAGTAGAATTTTTATTGATTGCTAATTCTGAAGGAATAGAATCTTGGATATCAAGATAGTGGTAATCTAAGACTGAGGGATTAGACATAAAAAAATCTGTATTTTTATATACCATAAATAGTTAATTTGTTTTTTATTGGCTACACAAAATATTCAACGACACTGTTCTGAGTTTACGGAATTCATATCAAAAAACTGTCTATCAAAAGAAATAAAAAATAAGGGTAATGCGAGGCGACCGATACTACTTGTAGCTTATTTATAATGATTGAGATTAGGATATCAAAAATAGTTATCATCGTATCCATCACACTCAGACTGGTGGCAAAGTTAGGATATAATGTTAATTTTTGATGTGATTGCCTGAACTCGTTTCAATCGGAATAGGGAATTAGGAACAGAAAATAGATCAAGGTTGAGATTAAATTATAGCTTTAGATTGAAGGATTATTGATTGATATTTTTTAGAATTAAACCATTAAGAAATTAATTGTTAATCGAGTTCAAGGTTAATTTTATGATATTCCCATTGATTATTTTCTATTCTCCTACACCGCCCGTTATTGCTCAAATTAGCCCCATTCCTGACCCAACGGTTCCCGATCCACTTCCGAACCCAAACCCCATTCCTGACCCAATTCCGAACCCAATTCCCAGCCCCGACCCCATTCCTGACCCAGTTCCACCCATTCCTCAGCCTGTCCCTGGGCCAATTCCTCAACCTGTACCTGGGCCAATTCCTCAACCGTTATAAGGGTTTTAAAGTTTAATACCCAAGACTTGGGTGAACGCACCTCTGGCTTGGGTAACACTGATTTAGACTTGCTATATCATATTTAATTGTGAGTCGCTGCTCCTATCATTAACACCACAATACAAGCCAATAAAGCCAATGTACTCACTACACCAACTTGCGAACTAATCCGTGTTAGAGCAGGTAAATCGCCTTTTTTTTGAACTTGCAACCAAATATAAATTGCAATTGCAGTCGCGACTAAAATATATACAATCACTGCCAAATGAATACAATCAATCAGTGTTAAATATGCCATTGAACCTAAGTCGCCACTATTACTACGCAGACTCAAAATAACGGCAAATAGGGAAGTTCCGTGTAGTCCAAAGCGGGTTAGAAGTGATCCGATATCTGGCTCATAAAGAAAGTAGGACACTAAACATAATCCTACCGATGCCAATGCTCCAGCAATCATTTTAAAGAAGCCAGTAATATTTGTGCGCTGCAATTCAATCATAATTTCAAATCGGGAATATGCACTGGCTGCACCGGGTGGTAAAGTTGGATTACCAAAGTTAGAAAGATACTGTTTATCAATCGCATTAAGGGTAAATTTCTTGATTTTCCAACCCTCTAATTGAATATCCTGATCGATGGAAGAATTACCGATATCGGGTTGATAACTAAATGAATGAATATCATCTTCCGTTTCTTCAAAAATAATTTTCAGCTTTTGCGTATCAAATGGAAAATTTCGCATATTCCAATGATGACGAAATGTTCCACTTACCTTTTTTTGAACCCAAATTCCCTTAGATGTAGGAATAGTTAAATTGTTAGGTGTTTCTATTCTAAGAGCATTCATAAATTCCAGAGAATCAAAGGGATTTTTTTCGCCTTTATCAATGAGGCTCCAGAGCCAGAAGTTTGCTGAAAATGAACCATTAGAAATGTTAAAGTCACTCAGTGTATCTATGAAGATACCTATAGGAGCTTGCTGTTTTTGGGTTAGTGTTTTTGCGTGGACTGGTAATGGGTTCTGGATCAGAAGAATAATGAGACAACCGAAAAAGAGTGCTAATTTAATCAGACGTTTAGGTAATATCATATAATTTAAGCCTTCAAAGTTACCAAACCAAGATTAGTCGTTGATTTACACAGAAAAAGCGGGAACTTGACATGGGGAGTCCGACGGCAATATATCGAGGAAATTGGCAAAACAGACAATGGAATCGTCGCAGCGACTAGCCATCTTTATGATTGGAAAAAGATTTCACCCTGACAATAGAATTATATCAAAAAGCAGATGTCGATTGCCCAATTATTTGTCAGTGATGATTGGAAAAAACAAGAGGAACTGAACTTTTTCAATACCAGGGCCAATTCTTCAACCGTTATACGGGTTTTAAAGTTTAATACCCAAGACTTGGGTGTAGGCGCCTCTGGCTTGGGTAACGCCAATAGTTCGTTGAGACGCTTCCATCATCGGACGGCGTAAACTAACAACAATAAATTGCGCTTGTTCGGTTTGACTTTTAATCATTCTTGCCAATCTTTCCACGTTTGCCCCATCTAAAAACATATCCACTTCATCAAAGGCATAAAAGGGTGAAGGACGATATCTTTGTAGAGCAAAAATAAAGCTTAAAGCCGTTAAGGATTTTTCACCCCCTGACATTGAGGTTAACCGTTGAACGGGTTTTCCTTTCGGGTGAGCAATTAAATTTAACCCACTACTAAAGGGGTCTTCTGGGTTATCAATTTCTAAATAACCATCCCCTTCAGACAGTTGAGCAAAAATGGTTTGGAAATTCTCATTAACGGCATCAAAGGCTTCTTGAAAAGCGCGACGGCGTAAGGTGGTAAAATTCTCAATTCTCAGCAGTAATTCGGTTCTTTCCCCTTCTAAGGTGGTTAATTTTTGGGTTAATTCTTCTAAGCGAGCTTGAGTGCGTTCAAATTCTTCTAAGGCTAACATATTCACAGGTTCTAAGGCTTCCATACGTTTTTGGAGCGATCGCAATTCTCGCTGTAAACTAGCTAAATCTAAATTTTGAGGAATATTCGGTAACGGTTCAGGAAGTTCAGTCCGAATAGCGGCAATTTGTTCTAATTTAATCGTTAATTGTTCCCGTCTTCCCTGTTGGGTTTCTTGCAATTTCTCAATTTGCCAATCTAATTGTTGTTTGGCTAACCGCAATTCTCCTAACTGCGTTTCTACCTGATCCCGTTGTTTTTTCTCCTCTCCTAATTTCCCTTCTACTTGGGACACTTTTACACGGGTTTGTTGAATTTTTTGATGAATTTCTGCCAATTGAACCTTGACATTTTCTAGTTTTTGTGTTAAAGATTTCTGTTCTTGACGAATGGCTTCTAATTTCTGATTTCCCTCTTGAATTTTATCCTGTAAACGGGTTTGTTGATTCTCAATTTCAATTAACCGTTGTTGCACAGTTCTGAGGGCATTTTCCTTTTGTTGTAACTCGGTTTCCTGGGTTCTTAATACCCCTTGAAGTTGTTGCCATTCACTATGACTATGGGTGGCTTCTAATTGGGCTAACACTTCCCGATCTTGTTGTAATTTCGTTTCTAAATTAGGAATTTCTGCCTCTAAATTTTTTAAGCGAATTTGGGCGGTATTCAATTCTTGGGTATTTTTTTCTAATTGCGATCGCAATTGTTCTTGCTGATTTCTTAACGTTTTAATTTCCGACTCTAATAAAGAAACTTGCTGTTGATGATCTCGCAAGGTTTGTCTAACTTCATTCAGTTGTTGCGATCGCAATTTCACCGTTTGACTCGTTTCTTCAATACTGCGGTTACACCGTTCTAAAATTCGTTCAATTTCCTCTAACCGTTCCTTCAATGCCGCAATATTTCGCGCTTCCGCCGACCCTTGATCCGTGCCAAAATGTAAGCTCGACCGAGAGGAAACACTTCCCCCCGTCATGGCTCCAGTTGTTTCTAGTAATTCCCCTTCTAAAGTTACAATGCGATATTGTCCTAACACTTTTCGAGCATTACTTAAATTATTAAAAACTAACGTATTGCCAAAAACATAAGCAAAAATATCTTGATATCTGGGTTCATATTCGATTAAATTCACCGCTAAATCAATTAACCCTGGCAAATTTCGCATCGTGGCTAAATTAGGAAGATTTGAACGATTTCCCTGAATTTTATTTAACGGTAAAAACGTCGCCCGTCCCGCTTGTTGGCGCTTCAAAAATTCAATAGCCGTCGCCGCCACACTATCATCTTCAACCACAATATGACCCAACCTCGCCCCCGCCGCCGTTTCCAAGGCTAACTGATATTGAGGTTCAACTTGTCCCAACTGACACACTAACCCACAAAGTCCCGAAATACCCGACTGAGCAATAATTTTAGTCGCATAACTGCCCGTCGCCTCCTGTTGGGCTTGGTGTTGGGCTTCTAATTTATCCAATTTGCGCTGACGTTCCCGTTGTTCCTGTAACAGACGGGTTTGGGTTTCCTGCTGTACCTGTAAGTCAGTTTCCGCCTCCGTCACCTGTTGAGTTAGAGTCGTCACCTGTTGAGACGTTACATCCCGTTGAGTGGTAGCACTTTCTAGTGCTATTGTTTTTTGCGATAACTCCTCCCCCAAGGTCGCCAAAGACTGTTGCTGTTCAGAAAGTTGCTTTTGCAGTTGATCAACCCGTTCCCGTAGTCGCGCTTGTTCGGTACGATGGGGGTCAAGGGTTTTTTGTAACATCTCAATTTGTCGGTGCAGTTCCGTTTGTTGCACCATCCAACTTTCCGCCTGTTGTGCCACCTCAGACGTCGCCTCCCGACTGCGTTCTACTGTAGCTTGCAGGGTGTCCCGTTCCCGTTGGCGTTGACCCAAATTTAAGGTTTCCTGGTCTTTTTCAATAGCCAGACCATCCAAGGTTTGATACTGTTGACGGAGTTCCTGTTCCGTTTGGTGAATTTGGGTAACGGTTTGTTGCAGCGCGGTTTCCAGTTCCGCAGACCGGGTTTGCAGTTGACGCTGTTGGGCTTCTTCGGTTGCCAAACTCGACTGAAGGGCGATCAGTTCTTCCTCCCCCATCGCCTTAACATGAGCGTTGAGAGCTTCGAGTTGTACCGAGGTGGTGTGAATTTGTTGATCTTTTTGTTGACGTTGTTCGTTGAGTTCCGTTAACGTGCGATCATCGGCTTCAATTTGTTCCCGCAGTCGTCCTTGTTGTTGTTGTAACGTTTGATAATTAAGAACCGTTTCCCACTGACTTTTTTGTTGAAATTCTTCTCGAAGTTGTTGATATTTTTCAGCTTTTGAACGATCCTTATCTAAGCGATCGCGTTGAGTAATTAATTCTTGTTCTACAATACGACTCCGTTCTTCTCGATCCTTAACCGCATCTAATTTTTCCTTGGCTAAGGTAATTTTTCGATCAAAGGAAGCCACCCCCGCCAACTCATCAATAATTTCTCGACGTTCACGGGGTTTCATGGTAATAATACCCGTCACATCCCCTTGTAAAACCACGTTATATCCTTCAGGATATATTCGCAATTTATTTAACTGTTCATGGAGTTGTGTTTGAGTACAAGCTTCCCCATTAATATAATAAGTTGAGGTATAAGTTCCCTGTTTTGTAACTCTTAATTTCCGCGCAACCGTCCATTCTAAATCAACTGGAACTCCCAGTGGAACAGGCATCTTGCCTGTCTCTGTCTCAATTTCTAATCCCGTTTCTTCCCCTAACTCTTCCATTTCCGAGGATAAACCATTATCTATTTCCTCACTATCCCTTCCCAAAGGTTCACCCTCATAGTCAGAGAGGTCAAAGGTAACGGTAACAAGGGTTTCAACGGTTCCCTTACGGCTTTGGGCATTATTCACCAGATCGGGTAAACGTTCCGCCCGCATTCCCTTAGAAGAGGATAACCCCAAAGCAAATAATAACGCATCCAGAATATTCGATTTCCCCGAACCATTCGGCCCAGAAATGACCGTAAAACCCGGTAGTAATGGGACTGCTGTTGTCCCACCAAAGGATTTAAAGTTAGTCAGTTCGACGCGCTTGATATGAACCATTTGGGCGGATGTAAACGAATCATCTGAGTGGGGACAACTCAAGGGGGTAGTTGTCGGAAGAATCAACAATATTATCAGTTTAGCGTTAATCAAGCAAGGATGAGAGCATTTTTCAACTATACCATTTATAAATCGAGAGATGGGTAGCCCGATTTTTTTAGGTAACAACGAGTTAACATTTATCTAACCCGTCTCAATCAGTTATAAAAATCCATTATAATTGATAACAAGATTTCTAAAAAGTAGGTGATAAGATGTCTTCAATTCTCACGAATCCTCAACCCAGTCAGTCTGAACCCATGACTCAAACGGCCTCTGAAGTCTCCTTTATGGAATTATTAAACGAAATCCCAAAAACCCCTAGAGAATATTGGTTTCATTTGTTCCAAATTCTGCACGCCTTTCGAGAAAGTGTTACCCTTCAACCTGAGCAGTTCACCTCTGTAGAAAAAAAGACTAACTCTGAAGTTCAGGAGTCAGAAATTTTAATTAACCAGCATGAAGCACTGAAGGCATTAACAAAACAATGGATGGAAGAAGGAGACGAAACAGAACAAACAGAAACCTGGGAATATTTGCGCCAAGCACTGGCAGAAGATTCAGTTAAAATTTAATCAGGGTTGCCATGAGCAGATTAATTTTACTCGATACAAATATTTGTAGATGCTAGAGAATGGCAATCTATTGAAGTTTGCGATCGCTAATTTATTATATGATTAAATTCAGGAAAAATCAATCATGCAAAGCTTATATGAACAGGATTTTTATGGCTGGACACAAAAACAAGCTCAGTTACTCCGTGAACAACAATGGCATCACCTGGATCTGAACAATTTAATTGAGGAAATAGAATCTTTGGGAAGACAAGAACGCCAACAATTAAGAAACAGACTCAGTATTTTAATTGCTCATTTATTAAAATGGGAATATCAACCCACAAAACGCAGTCGGAGTTGGTTAGCAACCATTCGGGTACAACGGATTGATTTATATCAATTACTAGAAGATAGTCCGAGTTTAAAACCCTATCTAACAGAAGCGATCCAAAAAGCTTATATTAAAGCTGTAGAATTAGCAGCAAGTGAAACGAATTTACCCTTAAAAACATTTCCGTCTGAATGCCTTTATACTCTTGAACAAGTATTAGATAATCGCTTTTATCCAGGCGAACCAAGTCTTGAATTAGAAGGAAACTAATTTCCCGCCACTAGATCTCAATGACTCGACCTGCTAAAGTTTGAGAGACAAGCAGCCGCAGTAGTACCAGAAACCGGGTTTCTGAAACTCTTTTAATTTGTAGTAATTAATATAAAGGAGAAACCCGGTTTCTAAGTTTCTCAGATTTAATATCGTGATAAAATAAATTAGGAAAATAGGAGGAGATTAAGACTAAATGGAAAATACAGGGGTATTAGATGCAGTCATGGGAGGAATAGCGATCGCAATTGTGATCGGAGGATTAATCATGCTATTTAAAGGCATTTCATCGATGCCCAAAAACTAATGGTAAAATTGATCAACGTTAAACCCATTAGAAAAATATTGCGTCCCGTGAATTTTCAATCAATTATTGCTACCCTGAATCAATTTTGGAGCGATCGCGGCTGTTTGATTGCTCAACCCTATGATACCGAAAAAGGGGCGGGAACCATGAACCCCCATACCTTTTTACGCGCCATTGGCCCCGAACCCTGGTCTGTCGCCTATGTCGAACCTTGTCGCCGTCCCACCGATGGCCGTTATGGAGAAAACCCCAACCGTTTTCAACATTATTATCAATATCAAGTCTTAATTAAACCGTCTCCTGATAATATTCAAGAGATGTATTTAGACTCCTTGAGACTGTTAGGAATTCACCCCGAAGATCATGATATTCGGTTTGTAGAAGATAATTGGGAATCTCCTACTTTAGGCGCTTGGGGTGTGGGTTGGGAAGTGTGGTTAGATGGGATGGAAATTACTCAATTTACCTATTTTCAACAATGTGGTAGTCTTGATTGTCGTCCCGTTTCCATTGAGATTACTTATGGCTTAGAACGTTTGGCAATGTATCTGCAAAATGTCGATGCGATGACTAAAATTTCTTGGACAGATACCATTAATTATGGGGACGTTCACTTACAAGGCGAAATTGAACAATGTACCTATAATTTTGAAGCCTCTAACCCAGAATTCTTGTTTACCTTATTTGGATTATATGAACAGGAAGCCGAACAATTAATCGAAAAAGGGTTAGTTTTACCCAGTTTAGATTATGTTCTCAAATGTTCCCATAGCTTTAATTTACTAGATGCACGAGGGGTGATTGCAGTAACAGAACGGACTCGTTATATTGGTAGAATTCGTAATTTAGCCAGACGAGTCGCCCAACGTTATTTAGAACAGCGAGAACTCTTAAATTTCCCCCTAAAAAGATAATTCAGTAGGGTGCGTAAGCGCAGCGCACGCACCACTCCATCCATTAAAAATCATCATAATTATCTTCTTCTATCTCATCAGATTCTATAAAATTATCATCCTCACTGCTGTCAACAATATCATCTTTTTGGCTTAATAAAATAGCTGTTTTAGAAGTTTGTTTTTCTCCTAAATCAATCATTTGACCTTTGAAAAATTCAGCTAATTTCTGAGAAGCCATCAGAACAGCTTGAGCATCCATTTCTTCAGGAGTTAATTCAACTTTTTCAAGTGGAACAGGCATCTTGCCTGTTTCCATTTCCCTTTCCATTTTAACCTGATCTATTTGATCAGATTCTCGAATATCCTGATCAGGAGAAGAAGAAATTTGTTGTTGTTCTTGATGATTAATTGAAGAATTGGGTGATATTTCTGGAGAAGAAACCCTAGAAGTTTCAACCGGGGAATAAGAGGGAGATGGGGGAGTGACTTCTTGTACGCGATAAGCAGACGTTCCTCCTCCGGTATCAAAATTAATTTTAACCGGATGACCAAAAACCTGTTGAAATGCCTTTTCTAAACTGGATAATTTTTGTTTAGTCTGTGCCATTTTTAATAAGGTTGAAGAAGCCATTTTAATCATAGCAACTCCAGCATTATATTGAATTAAACGACCTTGTTGACGAAACATTTGTTGTGTTCCGAAAGGTTGAACATAAGCTAATACTTGTTGCCAAATTTGTTCTATATTACCATCAATAACAATAGGAGGTTCTGGGGGAGTTGCCGGAATTTCTGCTTTAACTTGAGGTTGAGGTTCTGGGTTAGATGTTGGTTGATAGACAGGAACATTAACGGGGTTTTGGGGAGGAGGTGAAGGTTCTGAACGTTGTACATATTGAGGTGGAGTTTGAACCGTTGTTTGAGGGGTTTGAACAACAGAAACCGTTTGAGGAATAACTGATTTTTGTAACGCTGCGGGAAGTAACCCTAATAAGGTAATTTCTAACCATAAACGCGGTTGAGTGGTATGTTTAATTTGAGCTTCACTTTCCCGCAAATGTTTCTGACCTGCTAAAATAATAGCATGATCCCAATGTTGAGAAAATTGACATAATTTTTCCCAAGTGGGTTGAGTTAAGGCAACTAAATCTGGACGATCTGGTGCGCTTTTAGCAATTAATAAATCTCGATAAAATCCGGCTAAATTTTGCAGGACAATTAAAGGTTCCCGTCCTCGGTTGAGCAACTGACGAATACAGTCTAAAATAATCGCTGTATCCCCTGAGTTAATAGCTTCTAATAAACTAATTAAATCTCGTTCAGGAACTGCCCCCACTAAATCCCAAACTTTTTCAACGGTAATTTCACCGGATAATAAACTAAGTTGATCGAGTAAACTTTCTGCATCCCTTAACCCCCCTTGGGCAATTTGAGCCACCATAAAAATAGCATCGGACACAATATTAATATTTTCCTGTTGGGCAATATAGTGTAAATGTTTAACCATTGAATCTAACGGAATTCGTCGAAAATCAAACCGTTGACACCGGGAAATGATGGTAGCTAATACCCGTTGTGGATCGGTAGTTGCTAAGACAAATACAACTCGATCTGGAGGTTCTTCTAAGGTTTTTAATAAAGCGTTAAATGCTGCGGTACTTAACATATGGCATTCATCGACAACATACACTTTATACCGACATTGAACGGGGGCAAATTGCGATCGCTCAATTAATTCTCGAATATTATCAACTCCAGTATTACTCGCAGCATCAATTTCAATGACATCTAAAGTAGACCCATTGGTAATGCCTTTACAAACATCACAAACACCGCAAGGGGTGGCCGTCGGCTTCCCAGTGGCCAAACAATTTAAAGATTTCGCTAAAATTCTCGCACTAGAGGTTTTTCCCGTTCCTCTTGGCCCGGTGAAGAGATAGGCGGGAGCGATGCGTTGAGACTCGATCGCATTGGTGAGGGTAGTTGCGATCGCTTCTTGTCCGACCAAATGGGCAAAGGTTTGGGGCCGATATTTGTGGTGTAGGGGCTCGTAACTCACAACGTCACACCAAAATCAAGGGAACAGGAAACACTCTTAGCTCGAATTGCAGTAGAGTATAGAGATAAACTGGGCTTGTAATGTAGCATAAAAACTTAAGGATGACCGTATTGCTGAGAGGGAATTGTCTAGCATCACTGTTTAGGATCGAATCAGTACAATTTTACCCATTGAACTGACCTGAACCATTCACTGAATTTTACCCAAATCCTAGGCAATGTAAGTAAATTTTTGATAACTTAGAGTTAAGTAGGGTCATCTTGCCAAGATCAGGACGTTAATGGGGTTTCTCTTAATAGCCTGATCAGAAATTTATCAAACTGAAAAGGATGTAATTTCGGACTGACATTAAAGGAGAAAAACACTAACGATTTCCCATCAATAAATTCAGGACATTAAAAAACTACAGAGCCAGGATTGTTGACCTGTTTTTATTTTAACGTATTCTGAATCCGTTGAAACCTTGTAACCCCAAATTGAGTAAATTAAGTATACAGCTTAATCATTATAACGTATGTCTAATCAACTGATCAGTGTTCAGCCTTGGCTGGCGGCAACTCCCCCTAAACCCCATACCGCTATCACCGCCAAACTGGGTAGTGATGTAATTTGGATGGGTTCGTCCGGTGTTTTGTTTTTGTTACTGTTGGGAAGTATCATTTTTTTTCAACTCAAAACTCGTTCCCTGGACAAACAATTAAAAACCGAACTGTTTAGAAATAAAGAACTGCAAAAAAAATATAAATTGGCGGTCGGTACAATTGCCAAAATGGAGAAAAATCCCGATTTAATTCATTCACGGGAGTTTAACTTAGATTATTTGAGAATGCGGATGGCTGAGGATGTTTTTCACTACGCCATTATTGTTCAAATTAAGATGAAAGTTAAACAACAAATTTCCATCGCCCTGCGTCCAACACAAGCCGCCGTTGGAGAACAAAGTAATGCAGGAACAGCCCGCCAAGTTGATTCTATTTTTGATGTTGAATACGAAACAGGTATTGCTGGAGACACTAAAAAACGGGTGTTATTTCGCATTCAAATTCGCCTAATGAAATTACCCACTCAATCCACATCAACAACCATAAATGAAATTATTGATTGTTTGGAAACCTATTTAAGTCCTACCGATGAACATGATAATTGGCAACCGACCATCCAAGGACGTATTGTTCATATTGAATGGGATCAAAAAGCAAAACCGACTCCCTTATTAGTCTTAGAACAATCCAATGAAGGGGTGAATGTTACCTTCCGCACAACTCGACCTGGAGGAGTTAAAGCCTCACATCATGATGATTCTGGAGATCTCAGCCAAGGTAGAACTCAAGGCAAAATTCAGGGTAAAACCCCAGGCAAAAAACGCAATAAATCAGAAGTTACAAAATCGAATTAATAACCGGAAGTAGCTTCACCCAGATAAACTGAACTTAACTAAACAAGAGAATTATTTTGTAAGCTGTTAAGTTTCTACACAATCAAACAAAACCGTTGTCATATAATTACTTGCCCAGTCTTGACCAAAGGCTTTTTCCAAAACACGGCGAGTTTTATCGTTTTGTTGTTGTTGTGTACAATAATGTTTTTGACCCGCAATCATTTCCAATTTTTGTTCTTCGGAAATCGGAGATTGAGCGATCGCATATTCACAATGAACTTTCAAATATTGGGTGACAACTTGTAAAAATTGGGCTTCTTCTTCCGGTGTTGTCGGTCGCACAAATAAACAAAATTCAGAAAAAATTTCTCCCCAAGTCGGAACTTCACGGGGCTGGGAAAAGTATTGTTGGGGTTGGGGTTGTAATTGTTGTTGATAAGATAAGGGTAAACTGCGGTCTAAATGGGTTGGGGATAAATCCACAATGGCGGCACTAATTTGCCCCCGTCCCCCCACTAAATCAGCCCCAAACATAGGAATATCATATTCCACTCTGGGAAACATCACACAATGAAGAATATCCAGGGTTTCGCCAACTCTAGCTAATTCTAAATGCAGCTTACGAAAGTGTTGGGTTTGATAGCATCTATTCTCAATAATGAGTTTTTCCCCTTCTAGGCGACCCTCCACATACCCTAAATCTTCTGGGAGATGGTAAGGTTGTAAATCCAGATATTGACTCCAACTCACTTCAATTTGGTTGGCGAGTTGGCGGATGAGGGAGTGTTGTTGTTCTCGAATAGAGACAGCAGAAGTATTGACCATTATAGGATTTTCTCATGACAAGTTTATATTTCACAATATCAGTTTAGGATAAAGGTTGACTGAGTAGGTTGGCAGAACCAGGAGTTTAAGATTATGTTTGGTTTAGGATGGCCGGAAATCGCAATTATTTTAGTCGTGGCCCTCTTAATTTTTGGCCCGAAGAAAATACCTGAAATTGGAAAAAGTTTAGGTCAAAGTCTACGAGGGTTTAAAGATGAACTCTCTAACCCCTCCGATGGCTCTGAGCCTATTTCAGAAGAGACAGAGCAGAATTCCCATAAATCTTGATAAGTTCGGTGTCCAGTGTCGGATATTGCGTTAATTATTTTTATCTTTATTTTTGATTAGGCGCACTATTCCGACCGGGGTAATTTTGATTAAATTAAGTTCAAATTTTAACGACGGGGTGAACTTAAGGAACGAATAAAATTAATAATTTCTTGATCACGGGGTTTAAATCTTAAGGCGGTTAATGCTGAAGTCCTAGCTTGTTGATATTGCTTCATTTTAGCTAAAATTTGAGCTTTTAATATCCACAATTGAGGATTTTCTGAATTTAAAGCTAAAGCCTTTTCCGCCGAATTTAATGCTTGAGAATAAAGTTGTAATTTTAATAAGATTTCTCCCCGTAGCTGCCAAATTTTTTCTTGTTGGTGATCTAATTTTAACGCTTGGTCAAAGGATAGAATTGCTTCTTCATAATTTTTTAATTGCTCATAAGCCATGCCTCGATTTGTCCAAGCTTCAACGAAATCTGGTTTTAAATTTACAACTTGCTCATAGGATTTAATCGCCTGTTCATACTGTTTTAAATGATTCATTAATAAATTTCCCCGCAGATACCAAATTTGATAATCATCGGGTTTAATCTTAATGGCAATATTCCAGGCTGATAACGCATCTTCATACTGTTGTAATTTAATTAAAATTTTCCCTTTTTCTCGCCAAGCTAAATAAAAATTGGGCTGAATTTGTGTTGTCCTAGAATAAGCTTGAATTGCTTCTGAATACTGCTTTAATTGTGCTAAAGTATTACCCCTTCCGTACCAAGCAGGATAAAAATTAGACTGAATTTTTAGGGCTTGATTAAAGGCATTTAACGCCTGATGCCATTGTTCTAATCTATAGAATTGATTTCCCCGATTTGACCACTCTAAGGCTGTTGATGCTCCCCCTAATTCCGGGGCTTTTAAAACTTGATTAATCGATTGTAATTCCGTTGCTTTTAGGGGGGAAGGCGGTTGACGAGTGATGTTAAAATTTAACGCAATTCCTGATTGTAAAAACTTCCGAATAGGAATTCCCGCACTATATCCTAAAGTCACACGGGAAACTGATCCGAATTCAGGATTTTCAAAAATTTGTCCTTCGGATTTCCCATGAATTCCAATTACCCGACCCTCACTATCTAAAATCGGTGAGCCACTCATTCCCACTTGTGTTCGATTCGTATAAAATAAATCATATCCTCTGGTAAAGGGTTCTTTAATTAAGGTAGCTTTTTCCGCTTCACTCATTAATACTCCGGCTGTAAATAGTCGTCTGCGGTCAGCAAGCGGTAATTTAGAATCCGGCCATCCTGAAATAAAAATATATTGAGCTTTCCGCTCATAATCATAATCCGCTAGATGGGCGATCGCATAAATTTTATCACTGGTAAAAGACAAAATCGCTAAATCAATTCCCGGTAATTTAATCACTTGATTATAATCAATCGGATACTGCTCACCATCAACAGTAATAATGGTATATTCATCAGGCGTTTTAACAACATGATTCGCCGTTAATACAGAATAAGTATTGTTGTTTTTAGCAATAATCACTCCCGATCCTGGATTTGCCCCCTCAATTAATACGGTAATCGGTTGACTAATACGATTGATTTCTTGAGCCGTTAATGCTATACTTTTAGAAGTAAAAATTAAAACCAATATCAAGCTAATTATGGTCAAAAACCCTAGTTTAAAAAAAGGATAACGGATGAAGTGATATTTCATGTTTGTCCCCCCAAATTTGTTCTGAATGATGACTGCTTATTCCTTCCAGTAACTTCAGATTCATCCGGTTCCGGTTTCTCATTCCTCCCAAAACTTCAGAAGTGTTTCCTGGCTAAAATTGCTATAAACTGAAACCAGGGATTTTTTACCCTAAATTTTGGTGTCCCAATGCACAAAGCGTAATTATGCTTGCGAAACGAATTTTGCCTTGTTTGGATGTTAAAGCGGGTCGAGTAGTGAAGGGGGTGAATTTTGTTGATCTCAAAGATGCTGGTGATCCGGTAGAATTAGCAGCGGCTTATAACGATGCAGGAGCCGATGAATTAGTCTTTTTGGATATTACGGCGACCCATGAAGACCGAGATATTATTTTTGATGTGGTCTATCGCACCGCCGAACAAGTCTTTATTCCCTTAACCGTCGGGGGTGGAATTCAAAACTTAGAAATGATTAAAAATTTGTTAAGAGCCGGGGCGGATAAAGTGAGTATTAATTCGGCGGCGGTTCGTGATCCTGACTTAATTAATCGAGCCAGCGATCGCTTTGGGGTACAATGTATTGTGGTAGCCATTGATGCTCGTCGTCGCACTGATCCCGATAATCCGGGTTGGGATGTTTATGTCCGAGGCGGTCGGGAAAATACCGGAATTGATGCTCTTAAATGGGCTGAAGAAGTCACCCAACGCGGCGCCGGGGAATTGTTAGTTACGAGTATGGATGCGGATGGAACCCAGGCGGGATATGACTTAGAATTAACTCGAAAAATTGCCGAATCTGTGGAAATTCCCGTAATTGCATCAGGGGGTGCGGGAACTTGTCATCATATCTATGAAGCGTTAACGGAAGGTAAAGCCGAAGCAGCTTTATTGGCGTCGTTATTACATTATGGTCAATTAAGCATCGATGAAATTAAGACCTATTTAGCCGATCATCATGTTCCAGTTAGACAACTGGAGAAACCCGGTTTCTAATTCAATAATTGCATCAAATCCAGATAGTTTCAGAAACCCGGTTTCTGTGGGGCGATCGCAAAAACTCAAGAAACCGGGTTTCTAATTAAATTAATGGCATCAAATCCAGATATTGTGAGAAACCCGGTTTCTGTAGGGCGATCGCAAAAACTCAAGAAACCGGGTTTCTAATTCAATTAATGGTATCAAATCCAGATATTGTGAGAAACCCGGTTTCTGTAGGGCGATCGCAAAAACTCAAGAAACCGGGTTTCTAATTAAGATAGTTTCAGAAACCCGGTTTCTGTAGGGCGATCACAAAAACTCAAGAAACCGGGTTTCTAATTCAATAATTGCATCAAATCCAGATATTTTGAGAAACCCGGTTTCTGTGGGGCGATCGCTAATATCCAACACCTCATCAATTGTTATTTAGGTTGTTTCCCTATTGCAATAATAACATCAACATCTGTCCACAACAGTCCTCAATCTGTACAAGTCACTCAACAACCCCACCCAACCCTAACTCAATCGCAATCTTCGCTTCTGTCCATCCTAAATTGCTATAATAACAATCAGCCCAAAAATCTCAATATTAAGATAATGTCTACTTATAGCGAGGTACTGAGTCAGGCTCAAAATCTCACTCCTGACGAGCAACAAAAACTTTTAGAAGTATTGTCAGCATTGATGCGTGATCGGGTAACAACCCAGACTCAGGGTAGCCGTGAAAGATTACCCAGAAAAAATTTCAAGAGATGGCGCGGTTTTTTGCCGTATCGTGTCGATGCTTTGGAATTCCAGTTGCAAATTCGAGAAGAATGGGATGATTAATAAATATCTTCTCGATACCAACATCTTGATTTACTACTTTAATGATGGGTCAGAAGTTCAGCCTATATTTGATGAAATTGAAGTGGGAGATGCAGAGGCATTTTACTGTCCGATTAGTTGGGTGGAGTTACTTTGTTACCCGGCATTGACGGAAGAAGAAGCGAATGAGATGCGAGAATTTTTGAGGCTTCTTAACTGCGTATCATTGACAGAATCAGTTTTAGATCGTGCAGCCCAAATTCGTCGAGATTATCGCTTGAAACTAGGTGATGGTATAATTGCAGCCTGTGCTTTAGTTGAGGGATGTGTTTTGGTAACTCGTAATGCTAAGGATTTTAAGCGCGTTAATGGGTTAACTATATTGAATCCATTTGATTAGGTAAAAAAAGGGGCGATCACAAAAACTCAAGAAACCGGGTTTCTAATTCAATAATTGCATCAAATCCAGATAGTTTCAGAAACCCGGTTTCTGTGGGGCGATCGCAAACACTCAAGAAACCCGGTTTCTAATTCAATAATTGCATCAAATCCAGATAGTTTCAGAAACCCGGTTTCTGTTTCCCTCGTTCCCAGGCTCCGGCCTGGAAATGCTATGATAGAGGCTCCGCCTCTATTCTTTATTGGTAAGAGAGCCACCTTTTGAGCATTTCTAGGTAGAACCTAGAAACGAGGGAACAAGGGATTTAGAAATAATGTTAAAATCAAATTGTTACTTAACGTCTAAAATAGGATGAATTCACTAACAGAAGTTGAAGTGGCTATTCAAAAATTATCTGCTATTGAAGTCCGTCAATTGGCAGAATGGTTACAAACTTATCTGAATACTGAAGGGAATACAGAACACGAAGAAGAAACTGAGCAAAAGGTAACTTGTGTTCAAAATCAACAAAATGCTTGGGATGTCTTAGAATCAATAATGGGAACTGTTGAGGCTCCTCCAGATTGGTCAATCAATCATGATCATTACCTATATGGAACAGCAAAACGTTACCCAGATAATTCTCAATGAGCAATTCCCGTTTACTACTAGATACGGTTTTTATTCAAGCCTTATTAAATCCTCGTGATCAGTATCATGATCAAGCTAAAAAATGGTTAAATCCCGTTAGAAATGCTGCTGAAGTGTGGGTAACAGAAGCAGTTTTAACGGAAGTTGCCAATGCGTTGAGTGCTATTAATCGGAATTATGCTGTTAGATTTATTCAACAATGTTATGAAACAGACAATATTTATGTGGTTACTGTAGATACAAAGTTACTAATTCGTGCGCTTCAACTTTATGAAGCACGCCCTGATAAAACTTGGGGTTTAACAGACTGTATTTCATTTATTGTTATGGCAGATCAAGGTTTAATCAATGCCGTAACGGCTGACCTTCATTTTATACAAGCTGGTTTTAGAGCTTTATTGTTAGAAAATCCTTAATAAAAAAGTTCAGATAGTTTCAGAAACCCGGTTTCTGTGGGGCGATCGCAAAAACTCAAGAAACCGGGTTTCTAATTAAGATATTTTCAGAAACCCGGTTTCTAAGATTAGGCTGCGATCGCAAAAACTCAAGAAACCGGGTTTCTAATTAAGATAGTTTCAGAAACCCGGTTTCTAAGATTAGGCTGCGATCGCTTCTTCGTAAACCATAAAGGTCTTTTTCGTTGCGCCACAAATCGGACAAGACCAATCATCAGGAATGGCTTCAAAAGGTGTTCCGGGGGCGATTCCAGAATCAGGATCACCCATAACCGGATCATAAATCATAGAACATTGACGACAAATCCATTTTTGAGTTTGAGGATCGGAACTTGCCGATTTTGGGGTCGGTGCGACTCCATCTAAAGCATTCAGGGCTTCCGTATATTGATTGGCGTGATGATGCTCAATGGGAGTTAAAAAGCCAAAGTTAGAAGCCGCTTTGCGGAAAATTCCGGCGTGTTCACGAGATTCCGCTTCCTGCTCTTGGAATTCTGCTACAGCCTTTTCATCGCGGTCAGTAACAGCTTGGGCGGTGAATTCGGGGTACATCGTGGTGTATTCGTAGGTTTCCCCTTCAATCGCCAACTCTAAACACCGGGCTGCAATTTTTTTCTTTTCTTCGTCGGATAAAGCATCGGGGTCAGTGACGACTAATTCAGGATGCAGCAGGCGGAAATGGGCAAAAGCGTGTTCTGTTTCTTGGTTTGCGGTTTCCCGAAACAGTTTGGACAAATCCCCCATCCCTAATTTTTTGGTGACTTCGGCGAAAAACAGATATTTGCGGTTCGCCATTGATTCGCCACCAAAGGCTGCTTCCAGGTTTTTGACGGTTTGTTTGTTGGATAAGTCCATCGTGTCTCCTCTTTTTGAACTTGTTATATCTAAGAATAATTCTTAGTTTTGAGTTTGTCAAGAGCTTGAATGAGATTAATGTAAAGTTAAGTAACTTAAAATAAACGTTATGATATGTAACACTAGATTCAAGCGAATGTCATACCCAGTTATGGAAGGTCACAATAAAACGGCTGAGATTAGTCAACAGATGAAACAGAAGGGTTTACGCATTACCCCGCAACGGTTTGCGGTTTATGCCAATCTCTTGTCCCGTTGCGATCATCCGACGGTGGATGATATTCTCACGGATATTAATCGGGAACTTCCTATTGCCTCAAAAGCCAGTGTATATAGTGCTTTGAGCGTTTTACGCGAAGTGGGATTAGTGCGGGAGGTGCTTCTGGATGAAGGCGTAACTCGCTATGATGCCAAGGTGGAGCCCCATCACCATTTTGTCTGTGAAGGCTGTGGTCAAATTCAAGATTTAGCCTGGGATGTGTTCAAAAATTTACAGCTTAACCCCTTACCATCAGGGTTTCAGGTGAATGCTTATGAGATTACCGTTAAAGGGTGTTGTGATCGCTGTAATGCAGACCGGGTGGAAGATCAAAATCCGTAAAATTACACAGAGCAAGAGCAGAGAACATTTTGAGGCGATCTGGGCTGTGAAGGAATCCCTTGTACTCGCATTCTGTTCCGAACACCTGTTAGAATAGAAGAAATGTTACGAAACGTAACTTATGCTGATTCCTATTCTAATAATTGATGTCGCCCTCGTTGCTTGGTCATTACACCTGATGAAACAAGCCGTCGAGTGCAAAGAATTTTCCTTTATGCTGGCTGGTATTTTAGTCGCCTTATCAGCCGCTGCTATGGGGGTTGTGTATTTCCTGATGGGATCTTGCATTGACCACATTGCCCAAATGTCTCAACACGCTTATTCCTATTTTTAGTGCCGATTTGGAGTGTCCCAGACACCCTTGTCTGACACTCCAAAAAAATTTTTGTAAACCCCTTGACAAACCATCGGATTAACGACTATATTGGAATACTGCAAGGGGTTATAGCTCAGTTGGTAGAGCACCGCAATGGCATTGCGGGGGTCAGGAGTTCGAGTCTCCTTAGCTCCATATTTTACAATTTACAGTTGTAGAGATATTCATATTTATGACGAATATAGTCCAGAAATGGATTAATGGTTAACGGGGAACCTGTGACCTGTTCAATTAACTCTTGGGTTGTAAATTTACGACCGTGTTGATAAATATTGTGTTGTAACCAGTCTAACAGTCGCTTCACGTTTCCCCGTTCAATTTCAAAGGGAATTTCAGGATCGTTATGAACAACTTTATCATAAATTTGAGCCGCGATTAAATTTCCTAATGTATAACTTTGAAACATTCCGCCAATCAATCCAACATACCAATGTACATCCTGTAAAACTCCCTCGACATCTGTTGTGGGAATAACGCCTAAATCCTGTCTATATCGTTCATTCCACGCTTGAGGTAAATCAGAAATTGCTAATTTTCCTTCTAACATCGCTAACTCTAAATCAAAGCGAATCATGATGTGTAAATTATAGGTAACTTCATCCGCATCCGTCCGAATTAAAGAAGGTGTCACTTTATTAATGGCTTGATAAAATTGCTGGGTGGTAACTTGTCCTAACTGTCGCATAAATACCCCTTGTAACCGAGGATAAAACCATTCCCAAAATCCACGACTACGACCAATAATATTTTCCCATAAACGGGCTTGACTTTCATGCAAACTAGAGGACGCACCCCCCGCTAAAGGTGTCCCTTCTAACTCTGGAGAAATTCTCTGTTCATAGAGAGCATGACCGGTTTCATGAATGGTACTAAATAATGCTTGTTCGAGATGGTGTTCATAAACACGAGTGGTAATTCGGACATCATCAATGGAGAACTTTGTCATAAAGGGATGGAGAGTTTTATCTTGTCGTCCCCGTTTTAAGTCATAACCCAAACAGTGAATGACTCCGATAGTAAATTTTAATTGTTCTTTAGAAGAAAAATTCTGATATAAATAAGAGTCATCTAAAAGAGAGGAGTTTGCAATTGTCTCGACGATGGGAACTAACTGTTGACGCAAAGGTTCAAACAGCGATCGCACCGTCGCCACCGTTATTCCTTCATCCTGTAAATCAATTAAGGGATCGGCAATATGGTCATACCCTGGAAAACACCGAGCATACTCCTGGCTTAATTCTAAGGTTGTTTGTAAATAAGGCTGAACAATGGCAAAACTTTCGGCTTCCCGTGCTTTTCCCCAAGCATTATAGGTGGCTGATTGATGTTGAGAAATCTCGGCCATGAGTTGCGAGGGAACCCGCACCGCCCGATGATAATCTCGACGGGTGACACGAATTAAACTGGCTTCTAGGGAATTATAGGGAAGATGAGTTTCTTCGGTTTGTAAGTCTTCTAATAGTTTTCCCAAAACTGGATCAATCAATTTTTCATGGGCGAGACGGCGTAAGGTTGCCATTTGTCGCCCTCTGGCGATCGCACCACCAGGAGGCATATAGGTTGCTTGATCCCAATGCAATAGGGAAATGGCTGCTTTAATATCGTTAATTTCCGTGAGGCGATTAAGCAGTTGTGTGAATTTAGGGTTTGGGGACAGGAAAGCGGACATGAGGAAACCGAGCAATCGGATGTTGTGATTTAAGAACAGCTTAATCGATGAATGGGTAATGGGCAATTACGAATTACGAATTACGAATTACGAATTACGAATGGGCAATAGGGAATGGGCAATGGGCAATGGGTAATGGGGAAATTAAAATTAACCTGGGTATCAAAATTTTTTAAACTTTACAAGAATATACGGATAAACGCTCATTAAAATGAACATTCAAGCTTTTAATTGAGCCTGATTTGATGTAGAATTTAAGCGGCTTATTCAATACTGTCATCGATAATATGTCATCAACACCTTCTATAGATGCTTCTAATTCCGTTTCTTCTACAACTGAAACGATTGAAAAAACTCGTTTCCTCTTGACATTATGGGCAATGAGTTGTACCGATGGCGAGGTCAAAAAAAGTGAATTGACCAGTAAAGTTAAGCAAAAACGCAAGGGAAAAAAGGTTGGTGTTTCTCAAAGTCTTTACGACGAACTACAAGCGGCGGATATCATCAAAATTTATAAGCGAAATCAAACGCCTATGGTATCGATTACCGATACTGGAAAACAACAGTTAATCGCGGCGTTAACAAATCCTGACTTTGTTTTTGATGCAACGGTTGTGGCGTCTCGGTTAGCCAATGGGTTAGTTGAGTTAATTCGAGAATTTTATCAAGGGGGAATTCCGGCTACATCGGTTAAACAAGCTGTTATTGCTTCTTATGAGGAGTTTAAAGCGATCGCCCTTCAGGTGTATGATCAATTAAATAAGGATTATAACTACGATAACTTAGTTCCGATTTATCGCATCCGACGGACGATTGGTGAGCAGGTTACTCGTTCACAGTTCAATGAATGGATGTTAGAAATGCAAGCCAATGATATTTTTCAGTTGATTGGAGGGAGTGTAGAAGATAGCGCACCCGACAAAATTGAAGATTCTATCAGCACAGAACTGGTTGGCTTACGTTGTTATGCCAAACGGTTATAAAGCTTTTCTAATCCTTCATTATTCACCCCTTATTTTTGGTTAAATTATGACGACTTCTGAGTTTAGCAACATTGACGATCTGATTCAGCAACATAATCCGTTTGCTGGACATACAGTAGTTAGAAATTCTCAAGTTTGGGGTAAAAGTTTACCTGATGTCCCCTCAATTAATGCTCATGTTTCTGATACGGTTTTTGAGGCGATTCATAAAATCAATCAAAACTCTATGCAAACTGTAGGGATTACAGTTGTTGGTGAAAAAGGATTAGGTAAAACTCAAGTGATTAGTCGCATTCGCCATCATTATAAACAAACCGATCAAGTCTTGTTTATTTATATGGGAGACTATGGCGAAAAACTATCTAAAATCAAAAGCAAATTTCTGGAAACCCTAACTTCCAGTTTAAGAGCTTATGGTCAATATGAAGGAATCATGCAATGGCAAGAAATAGCTGCCCATTTAATTAATGAAGCCAAAGGATGGAATTATACCGCAGAACAATATATTCAAAGATTTCCTGATTGGTTAAATAAACATTCAACTAAGGCTGTTGATCATTTTACAGACTTAATTTTTTCCAAACAAAATCAAATCATTGAAAATCCCTATATAGTCAGAGCTATTTTATGGACACTTTCTCGTCCCCATGCTATCTATGCAACTTATTGGTTATCGGGGATGGAGTTAGCAGAAAGACAAGCTCAAGATATGGGATTACCCAACTTCAAAACTGGAGAAAAAGAACTAGAATCTTTTAAGACAACTTGCCAAATTCTGAATTTAGTGAGTCAATATAAAATTCCGGTTATCTGTTTTGATGAACTTGATACAATTCATGTTGATGAGTTAACGGGTTTTTCCTTAGTCCAAATCACTGCAAGTATGGCTAAAGATTTATTTAATAATATTAAGCGGGGTTTATTGGTTCTAGCAATGTATGAAGAAACTTGGGGACAAGTTAGATCTTTGCCCCAAGCAGAAGCCGTTATTCATAGAATTGCGAGTTATCCTCAATTGGGACAACGGATTTCTTTAAACTATTTAAAGCCAGATGATATCATCGCATTAGTATCTCAATGGTTAAAGGAATTTTACACCCAGTATCAAGTTGTTCCTCCTCATTCTTTATATCCATTTACGGAAGCTCAACTGATAGAATTAGGGAAGCAAAGACCAATGACTAGAGGTGTTTTAAGTTGGTGTGCTTCCCAGTGGAAAAAAGACAAAATTGATCCTCCAGCTAACCTAGATGTCGTTAAACCTGCTTTTGAAAATGAACTCACAGAAATTGAACAGAAAATTACCGACCTTTTAGAAGACAGTGATCAACTTGCGGAAACCTTAGCTTTTGGCTTTGAACGCATTATTGGAAAAACGATTGAAAATGTCGAAATTAAAAGTATTGAAAGATTTAAACAGAGAAGCTGTTATCTTCATTTCAAAATCAATGGCATAGAAAACGGTCAACTTGTTAAAATTGGATTAGCTGTGATGCAACAATCAGGCGGAAATGCGCTTCAAGCTATTCTTAAACAACTGGGAGATTATAAAAGATTTGATTTAACGCGAGGGTGTTTAGTTCGGTCTAAAAAAATTAGTCCTAGTGCCAGATTAGCACACAAATATCTCAACGAACTTCAAAACGAAAAAGGTGGAGAATGGGTTCGTATCCCAGAGGAAGATATTAAACCTTTATTAGCCATATACGCAGTTTACAAAAATCAAGAAAGTTATGGGTTAAAACCCGAACAAATTGTTGATTTTATCGAAAAATCAGAATTAGTTGTTAAAAATCCGATCATTTGTGAAATTCTGAGTGACCCTTCCGGTCAAGCACCCGATGGTTTAATTGATGAAGATATCCCCATTAGTATTCCTCAAGTTACCTCTGGTTTAGACAGTGACTTGACCTATAACTTTTTAGATTGACAGAACTACAATTTTATCGGAAAAATTCAGTTTTTCTCGACTGTGTTTTGAGTCGTGGGGTTTGATTGTTTTCTAACAATCTCCTCTGGTATCAAAATATTTTAACTTTCCCTCAATGTACGGATTGATGCGAGTTAAACTGAATATCTCAGCTTTTAATTATTCCCGATTTGATGTAAAATTTAATCAGCTTATTCAAGACGGTCATCGATAATATGTCATCAACACCTTCTATAGATTCTTCTAATGCTGTTGCTTCTACCACTGACGTAACAAACAAAACTCGCTTTCTGTTAACCTTATGGGCCATGAGTTGTAGTCAGGGTGAGGTTAAAAAAAGTGAATTGAACAGTAAACTCAAACAAAAGCGTCAGGGAACAAGCTTTGGCGTTTCTCAAAGTCTTTACGACGAATTACAAGCCGCAGATGCGATCAAAATTTATAAGCGAAATAAAACGGTCATGGTGTCTCTGACGGATACCGGAAAACAAATGTTAATCGCGACGTTAACAAATTCTGATTTTACCTTTGATACAACGATTATCGCCTCTCGGTTAGGGAATGGATTAATTAAGTTAATTCGAGAATTGAATCAAGGGGGAATTCCCGCTACATCGGTTAAACAAGCTGTGATTGCTTCTTATGAAGAGTTTAAAGCGATCGCCCTTCAGGTGTATGATCAATTAAATAAAGATTATAACTTAAATGATTTAGTCCCAATTTATCGCATCCGACGCACGATTGGGGATCAGGTTAGCCGTTCACAGTTCAATGAATGGGTTTTAGAAATGCAAGCTAATGATATTTTGCAATTGATGGCTGGAGAAATGCCCGATATAACACCGGATAAACGGGAAGACTCCATTACTCTACCCAGTGGTAAGTTTCGCTACTACATTAAACGTTTAGATTCTGAAAACTAAAACAGATTTCTTTGTTGTTTCCACCCTCACACCTAAAGACTATGACTAATCCTTCGGTTTCTCCACTTAACGAAATTCATGCAGCGATTAAAAGTTATAACCCTTTTAAGAATGCTGGTATTGTTCAAGAGCAAAATATCTGGGGTAAAGGCTTTCCTGATTTAACATCATTAAACAAAAAAGCCTCAGATACAGTTTTTAAAGCCCTTGAACAAGTTAAAAATAGTCAATCCAGTCATGAAAAAGTAACAACACTGGTTTGGACAGCTTCACAAGGAGTTGGAAAAACTCACAACTTAAAACGCATTCGGAAACATCTTGAAAAAGAAGGAGGAGGATTATTTGTTTATGGTAATGCCAATAAATATAGTGATCTCAATTTAATTAAATATCAATTTCAACAAACTTTAGCAAATAGTTTGGCGTATCCGGGTAGTCAAGGCGTATCACAGTGGCAAGAAGTGGCAGCAGCAATGGCAAATGAAGCTCTTAAAGCAATTAACCCGAATGCAGCTATCGCTTCTCCTCCTCAACTGGTTAACCGATTTGATCAAGTTTATACCAATTGGTTGAATCAGGGTAAAAACTTAATGACTAAACTGAGTCAAAAAGTTTTGCAATCTAAACGTCAAGCCGATCCATATTTTGTTCGTGCAATTTTATGGACACTTTCTCAAGATTATTCACCTTTAGCCATTAAATGGTTAGCGGGAGATGCTCTGGATCAAACAACTGCGGATTATTTAGGACTTCCTTCCAACTTCAATAAAACAAATCAAGAGCGAGAATCTTATGCTTTTGATTCTATATTGAAGATTCTTAACTTAGTGAGTCATTATAACTCAGTTATTATTTGTTTTGACGAAATTGAATCATTAAAAGTTAATGATGCTGGGTTTACAACCCCTCAAGTCATAGCTGAATTAGTGCATAATATTTATAACTCTTTAACACAATCGGAATTAGGTCAAGGAGTTATTATTCTTACAGTTCTCTTACCTGATACCTGGCTAAACTCAATCTACTCTACTATAAAGGGTGGTATTGTAGAAAGAATGTCAAAATATACTAATGGGAAACCTATCAATTTAGCTCCTCTAAACAGTAATTCTATTGTTGATTTAGTAAGTTTATGGTTACAAGAGGAATTATACAAACCTCGACATTTAACTCCGCCTCATCCAGTCTACCCATTTGATGAAAATCAGCTAAGAGCTTTCGGTAAAGAAAAACCTTCAGTTAGGGAAGTTTTAGATTGGTGTGCAGAACATTTTGATGTTGATGCTCCTTTACCCGATAATCCTTCAGAAAGATTCAAACTAGCTTTAGAACAAACCAGTCAATCTATCCCTGAAAATTATTTAGAAGACAATAATTTTATTGCTGAGGTTTTAGCTTTAGCCTTTAAAACCTTAAAAGATGAATGTTTAGAAGGTGAAACTTCAAGCGGAGAAAAACTTAACTCAGTAGTGGTTCAAGATATTGCTGAAGTCGAACCTAAAGCTATGAATCAAGGTTGGATTAATTTTAAATTAATAGGTCAAGAACAGGATAAACCGTTTAAAATCGGTGTTGCAGTGATTCAGCAACTACACGGAATTTCTGTGGGTGCAGGAATTAAACGATTAAGTGATTATAAAACCTATGATCTAAGTCGTTGCTGTTTAGTTCGCTCCAAAGATAGAAAAATCAAAGAACAGTGGGACTCCTATAATGTTCTTAATCAAATGATTGAAAAGCAAGGAGGAGAATGGGTAGATTTAAGCGGAGAAGATTTAAAACCTTTGATTAATATATATTCTGTTTTTCAAGAAAAAACCAACTATCGATTAAGCGAAGAAGAAGTCTTAGAATTTTCTAAAGAGTTAACAAAAAATAACTCATTGCTAGTAGAAATTTTAAGTAAGCCATCTGGTCATATTGAACCTGATAATGATGATGATATAGAACTGCTTAAAGCCCTTACTGAACATAAGAAACCGAATCTTCAACCTGATAAACTGAATACTGAAAATGGCAGTAAACTTCTAACTACTGACATTACAAATGGTAATGATAAAGCCTTGATTGATGCTTTTACCGAACAGAATAAACTGAATCCTGAACTTGATGGTAAACTTCTAACTACTGACATTACAAATGGTGATGATAAAGCCCTGGTTAATGCTTTTACTGAACAGAATAAACTGAATCCTGAACTTGATGAAACGAATCCTAAAAAAGAAAAAAATATTGCATTTCTTTTCAACGATTCTAAATATGAAGTCAGTTCTTGGAAAGAATTACTAATTACGGTTTGTAATTTAATGAAAAGTAATCATGAAAGCGAATTTGATAAAGTTCTTGACCTTAAAGGTCGTGAACGTTATTACTTTAGTAATGATCCGAGTCAATTAAAACGATCAGAGCAAATTCAAGGAACCGATATTTATGTAGAGATTAACTTAAGTTCCGAGAAAATCAAGAAAAATGTTAAAAATATTATTGCTTTATTCGGATATCCAGAAGATAGCATTTCATTTGAAATTAAAGGAGAAAATTAATCAATCATGGCTATCATGAATCAGCTACCTATAGCAACAGGTTTCTGTCTCCCTGCGCCTGACATTGAAGCCTTAAACCAAGGTCGAAATATCTTAGTAATGCCTCGAATATTTATGAACCCAGGGCGACTATTTGCCCTTTATCCAACGGATATAGAATTTAATTCCTTACCGTTAGAACAATATTATCGTCCGGGTTTTATTCCAATCGCTCAACAAAGTCTGGCAGAACTAAATCAAGATAAAGTTAAAATTAAAGTTTGGGCTAAATGTGAACTTTGCCAAACCCTGAATGAACCAGAAGAGCTTGAAACCTTATCAAAATTAACCGTTTGGACAGCAGAAGCCTTACACAAAACCCTTGAACAACGGGGCCATATTTTTCTAGCTTATTTTCGGGTTTATCGACTTCCAAAACCCCTAGAAATTGATCCCGTTTCTAATAGTCGGTTTATTTCCCTTCCTGCTACTATAACCGTTGATGAAAGTCAAGCCATTCTTGATTCTAATCAGTTTGAAGCTCTATATCGAAAAATTCTCAATCGTCAACCCCCAGAACATCCTGAATTAGAAGAATTAGAAACAGCGATCGCCCAGTTTCAAACTAACTCTTTATCTCAGGAAGAACAACTCGGTTTAAACCTTTTACAAGCCAATATTCATCAATTCTTAGGTTGGAAAACTTCACAACCTGCCAATTTAACCGATGATTCCAGCTTAAATTGGATCAATGAAATAGCAGTATTAGGAAACCGAAGTAAAGAACTAGATGAAGGCAAAAGCAACTATCAAGCCGGAACAGACTTTGAGAATATTGTCAAAAAAAGTTTAGAATTTTTAGGTTTTACTATAGACTATGCTCATAAAGGAGGTGCAGGAGGATTAGATTTATTTTGTTCAAAACCATACCCCTTAGTAGGAGAATGTAAAGCTGGGAGAAAAATCCCTAATCCTACAGTCGTTCAACTCTTGAATTTAGGAACACTGCGTTTAAAAGATGAGAACCTGTTTAAACAAGCAGCTAAATTAATTATAGGCCCCGGTGAATTAACTCCAGCAGTGCGTGATGCAGCAAAAGTACATGGTATGGCAATTATTAATCCGATGACATTAGAAAAACTGGTAAAACTCGAAGCTCAATATCCCGGTTCAGTTGACTTAATTGAACTCAAAAACTATTTACAAAAAGGTCAAATGGATGATAACATAGATGAATATATTAAAATCGTGTTTAATCGTTTAAAATTGCGATCGCATATTGTTCAACTATTTAAAAAACTCAATCAACCCATCAATTTAGATAATGTCATCGGGGCTTATTCCTTTTCTAACCCCCCACAACCCTTAGAACCGGAACAATTAAAAGAAATCCTAATTGAACTGTCTTCACCCCTAACAGGTTACTTAGGACGCACACCCGATGATCGCTTTTACTTTCTCAGAGAACTCATAGTAGACCAAAATTGATGTTTTGATTAAAATTCGTAAAGCAGTTTGACGTCAAATTTATTGACATAACCATGAACTACGCCAGAACATCAAATAACTTCCCCATTACCGTTGATTTTCTCCCCCCTGACGTCATCCCCTTTAACGGAAAAATCGGCATGACCTACGCCCCCGGAAAATCCCATCAAGGGATGCACGTCCTCTGGGATCGTAGCTTATATCACGACCTAGACCGCCTGCGCTATTTCTATCACACCGATGTTTTGGTTTCCCTCATTGAACCCCACGAATTTCATAAAGTCCAAATTCCCACCCTCTTTCCCGAAGCCGAAGCCAGAGGAATGGAAACAATTTGGTTCCCCATTCCTGACTTAAAAGTTCCGACCTCAATGGAAGGCGTTATTAACCTAGTCCCCCAAATTCTCGATCGCGCTAAAGCAGGTAAAACCGTTGTCGTTCACTGCATGGGAGGTTTTGGACGCACGGGAACCATTATATCTTGCTGCTTAGTGACGTTAGGCTATACTCCAGAAAATGCGATCGCCATTGTCCGCCATACCCGTGAATATTGCGTTGAAACCAGCGAACAAGAAGAATATGTCAGCAAATTTGCCCAAGCGTGGAAACAGTTATCAGTAGAGACGTGCCATGGCGCGTCTGTACCAGTTATCAGTAAATAAATGAGGCTTTAACAACTCGTGGGTGGGCTTTTTTTTAACCCTAAATTCACTCTTACTCTGTATCAACTTTGCCGCGCATCATTTTTAGGTGCGATCGCTTCGTTTTACTATCCATCCGCTTTCTTTGGGAACTGCGAGAGGGTTTACTCGGTTTGCGAGGTTTAGGAATTGCGATCGCACGTTTAATTAACTCTTGAAGTCGTTGCAGTGCTTCTTCTCGATTCTGTTCCTGAGTGCGGTGTTCTTGCGCTTTAATGACAATTACCCCATCTTTAGTCAGGCGCTGATCATTAAGGTTCAATAGTCGATCTTTGTAATATTGGGGTAATGAAGAAGCCATAATATCAAAACGCAGATGAATTGCACTAGCAACCTTATTAACATTTTGTCCCCCAGCACCCTGAGAACGAACTGCACTCATCTCAATTTCCTGTTCTGGGATGCTCACCGTCTTAGAAATTTCTAGCATAGTTTATTAATAATCTTATAAGAATATATAGCATTGTTAAATAATTTGTGAACGGCGTTGAAAAACTTATTTCATAAGGATTAATGATTTATATCCCAAATGAAAACGTGGAACAGGCATCTTGCCTGTTTCTGTGATGTGACCTGTGACGACCTGTGACGGGCAAGATGCCCGTTCCACATTCAGTAGAAATAAATCAAGGATGTGATAGATCTATACTCAATATTCTGGTTATTTAGACGATATTATGCTTGTTTATTTCTGGGCTGAAATTAACACGCTTTGCTATTTAATTTCAAACTGATAACTGATAACTGGTACAGACGCGCCATGGCACGTCTCTACTGATAACTGATTAAACAACATGGCTGAATTCTAAACGTTGTTCTTGAACTAAATCTCGATAGAGATGTTCTAATTGAGTAATATTTTGGCTGAGGGTATAACGTTCTAAAACCCGTTGACGAGCTTTCTGACCCACAATCGGAATCATTTCCGGGTGATCTCGTAATAGAGGTAATAGGGTTCGCAGTTGAGACGTAACGCCTTGAGTCTTCATAATAATTCCAGCGCCGCCTTCCATGACTTCCCCATCGGCCCCCGCATCCGTCGCCACACAAGCCGTCCCACAGGACATTGCCTCTAATAACGAGATCGATAACCCTTCCACCATCGACGGTAACACAAACACATCCGCCCCCCGCAGAATTTCAATCCGTCGATCTTCATCTCCTATGAACCCAAGCCAGATAATCCCCTCTTCTCCGTTATAAGAGGCTTGTAACGAAGCTTCCATCGGCCCATCACCCACGATGACTAATAAACAACCTGGCCCCATTTCCGACTTTTTCCAAGCTTTGAGCAGGGACTCTACATTTTTTTCCGTTGCTAAACGGCCTTGATACACAAAAACCCGTTCTGCACTCAATTCTTCCTTAAACCGGGATGGCCCTGGAGAATATTTTTCCACATCCACGCCATTTGGAATCACCGCAACCCGATGTTTCGCTACTCCCAAACGGTTGAGCATTTCCCGTTGAACTTGGGAAAACACAATCACACGGTCATAGTTTGCCAAAAATGGCGCGTAGATTTGATAGGTTAAATGTTGGGTCCCCGATTTGATATTGCGTAATTTGTGATCAAAAGGGGTGTGAAACGTCGCCACCAAAGGAATATTCAGTTCTGCACAAATTTCAGGTAAAACGAAATCTAACGGCGAAAGGGTCAAAGACGCATGAACAATATCCGGTTTCAACCGTTGTAGAGACTCCGTTAGGACTTTGCTGGAACTGAGGGTGGGAATGGTATAAACCTGGGACTTATACAGACAAGGCAAAGACACCTCCTGAGTCATGGGGAAGGGTGTCACCTTACTATTTTTGTCCGGTGTAGAAATTTTCCAACTGCCATTTTCCAGTTGCCATTCAGGGGTGCGGTCATTCGTTGCTTCATGGGCAAAGTGCAGAAAGCTGACTCGATGGCCCCGGTCTAACAGGGCGTTCGTGATTTCCCTAGAATAAGTAACGTTACCGCAAAAGGGTGATTTTTTTCCAAGCCAAGCAATGTGCATTCAAGTGATTTGGAATTTCTTAAAATTTGTTTGTTGAGCATGACTTTACCACGATTACTGCGTTCTGTCCTCAAATTAGTGGAACTCATCAGAAGGCTGACGTTATTTGGGCAAGTTGGCATCGGAATGTCGGCGGTGGAGTGACTGAGTGGGGGGATAGGAAATTGAAGACAATTAAATTTTAGATGTACAATAGCTTATTCAATTTATTGTAACGATAGAAGAACCTAAAAATATAAGTTTTGGGATTCATCGGTTTACAGGGGATGTTTTTAACTTTACAAAAATATGGCAGACAAACAAAAAGATATTTGGGACAAAGCCGCAGTGATTGCTAATCTCGTTTCTGCTGCGATTATTGCGGGTATTGGCATGGTGATTAATAGTTACCAACAGCAACAAAATTTAATGATTCAAGAGCAAAGGGCGATGATTGAACAAGTTCAAAATCAAGCCAGAAATCAACAAGTTAATGCTCAATTAGTAGAAGCTTTAATTGATGAATTGTCGGATAATAATACACAAAATAATTTACGACAAGATATTGCTTTAAGTGCTTTATATAACACTTTAAAAGATCAAAATAAAGCCTTGATCACGGATATTACAGAGCGAATTCTCGTCAATATGATGAGTTATAATGATCTGACGTTTCTTTATGCCTATGAAATTTTGAAGCAGGAAGCACCCGAACGGGCAAAACCTGTTTATAATAAAATGTTAAAGAAATTTCATCCGGTTTTAGTTTCAGGACAAGAAGTAAAACCAAATCCTGATTTAATGTATAAAATTTCTCAATTAAATAGTGAACATAATTTGCATTTTGTCTATATCCACTTTCAAAACGAACAATTGAGATCGACGGCTAAAGCGTTACAAAATAGTTTAAATCAAATAGAAGAAAAATTATTAGCTCCTAGTATTAAATTAATGCCCGGAGAATATTCTCCTGAAATTCGCTATTTTTATGAGGAAGATTTACCGACCGCGACCCAAGTTAAAACCTTGGTGGAGAAACAATTGAGTAAACCCTTTATTCTCAAAAAGTTGGGAACAGAAGGGGAATTACCCCAAGGTCAAATTGAAATTTGGATTCCTCAATAAGTCGCTTTTCTAGGCTTTTCCCTCGGAATTTACAAGAAAAGAAAGAAAAACCCATCCTACTCAGTAAAATGGGTTTTTCTCAAGGGAATTATGAGTGAGTAATAGCGTATTCACTCATCGAATTTAGGGCTTGTTCTCCGGGTAAAATAATAACTTTCCCGTCAGCACCTAAGTCAACCAAGGCACTATCCCCATCTTTAAGATTTCCGGCTAATAATGCTTCTGCTAAAGCATCTTCTAACAGATTCATAATTGCCCGACGTAACGGTCTTGCGCCATACTTGGGATCAAAACCAACATTAACTAAATGTTCCTTAAACCGTTCACTCACCGTTAAGGTAATCTCCCGTTCAGTTAACCGAGCTAAGAGTTCTCGCAATAAGATATCTGCAATTTCCTTAACTTCAGATTTCTGCAATTGACGGAAGACAATAATTTCATCCAAACGGTTGAGAAATTCAGGACGGAAATATTGTTTTAGTTCCTCATTGACTAAATTCCGAATACGGTTATATTGTTGATCTTCTTCCGAAGCTGACCACTCAAATCCTAAACCGCCGCCGCCTTTTTCAATTACCTTAGAACCCACATTAGAGGTCATGATAATTAAGGTATTTTTGAAACTGACAACGCGACCTTTAGCATCAGTTAATCGTCCATCTTCTAAGATTTGTAATAACAAATTGAAGACATCCGGGTGAGCTTTTTCAATTTCATCAAATAACACCACCGTATAGGGACGACGACGCACGGCTTCCGTTAATTGTCCGCCTTCATCATAACCGACAAACCCTGGGGGAGAACCGATTAATTTAGATACCGTATGTCGTTCCATATATTCCGACATATCTAAACGAATCATCGCTTCTTCTGACCCAAAGAAATAGGCAGCTAAGGCTTTGGTTAATTCCGTTTTTCCGACTCCTGTAGGGCCAGAAAAAATGAAACTGGCAATAGGTCGATTAGGATTTTTTAACCCCACACGAGCTCGACGAATGGCGCGAGAAACGGCATTCACCGCTTCATGTTGACCAATTAATCGTTGATGTAAAATATCTTCCAAATTCAATAATTTAACCGATTCAGATTCAGTTAATTTATTGACCGGAATTCCTGTCCAAGCCGCTAACACATCGGCGATATCTTCTTCGGTAACAATTAAAGACCCAGAAGCAGAATTGACTTTTTCACTGGGGGTTTCCAGTTTGTCTTTAATTTCTAATTCGCGATCGCGCAATTGGCTGGCTTTATCAAAATCTTGCACTTTCACCGCCGTTTCTTTTTCGGCAATAACTTTCGTTAATTCCCGTTTTAATTGACGCAATTCGGGGGGAACTTTAGAATTCATCACCCGAACTCGCGAACCCGCTTCATCAATTAAATCAATGGCTTTATCGGGTAAAAAGCGATCGCTAATATAACGGTCGGATAAGGTCGCGGCGGCATATAAGGCTTGATCAGAAATCGTTAATTGATGGTGTTGTTCATAGGCGCGACGCAACCCAAACAAAATTTCAACGGTTTCTTCAACGGAGGGTTCACCCACCATCACGGGTTGAAACCGACGTTCTAAAGCGGCGTCCCGTTCAATATATTTGCGATATTCATCCAGGGTGGTTGCTCCCAAACATTGCAACTCACCCCGCGCTAATGCAGGTTTAAGCATATTAGAGGCATCCATTGTGCCTTCAATAGCCCCTGCACCGACTAGGGTATGCAGTTCATCAATGACTAAAATAATATTTCCGGCGGTGCGAATTTCCTCAACAATGGTTTTTAGTCGTTCTTCAAATTCTCCCCGGAACCGGGTTCCCGCCACTAAGGTTCCCATGCTTAAGCTGATCACTTGTTTATTTTCCAGCACATCGGGAACATCATTATTGACAATGCGTTGAGCCAAGCCTTCCGCAATGGCTGTTTTCCCAACACCGGGTTCCCCAACTAACACGGGGTTATTTTTCGTCCGACGTCCTAAAATTTGAATCACCCGCTCAATTTCCCGTTCCCGACCGATCATTGGATCGAGTTTACCTTCGGCGGCTAATTGGGTTAAGTTCGTGCCAAATTCATCTAAGGTGGCTGTTTTAGCGGAACCCCGACGACCGCTTCCTCCAGAGGTTACGGTTTCATCGCCTAATGCTTTAATGACTTCGGTACGGAGTTGAGAACGGTCAACGCCCAGATTTTCTAGGACTTTGGCGGCAACGCCTTCGTTATCCTGCAATAATCCTAATAAAATATGTTCTGGGCCAATATAGTTATTCCCCATTTGGCGAGCTTCTTTCATCGCCATTTCAAAGATGCGTTTCGCCCTAGGGGTAAAGGGAATTTCAACCGGGACAAAACCTGAGCCCCGACCAATAATGGCTTCAACTTCTTTCTGTACGTCGCGCAGGACTAACCCTTGGGCTACCAGTATTTTAGCGGCAATATTGCTCCCTTCGCTCATCAAACCGACTAACAGTTGTTCGGTTCCCACAAAGTTATGTCCCAGGCGTCGCGCTTCTTCCTGAGATAACATCACCGCCTTAATTGCTTTATCAGAAAAATATTCAAACATTCTCTGTGCTCACTCCCGTATAACGTTTGCTTTTTATGGAGTTGTCATCCCTCTGGCGAGAGTGATGATAGGTTTTAAGATCCAGATGTAAACTTTTGTTTAGATACTATACCTAATTTATCGTTATCGGGTTGAAAGTGTAGTGAGGACAGCCGTAATTTTTGGACGGGGGGATGGGGGGACAAGGGGAC
>NZ_JADEWU010000043.1:0-47518 GCF_015207485.1 Planktothrix mougeotii LEGE 06226 | reverse complement strand
TCTTAAATAAGGGATAAAAATCCAAATCGTAGTGAGTCCTTTAGGACTCTCTACCCTCTTAAATTAAGTGAAGAAAGCCCTGAAGGGCTTACTACAGGTTATGAACACTGAACCGGGAAAAAATAACGAGAGTATTAGTATTTTAGGGGATTTCTATCCCTAAATTATGGCGTTGAGTGCTATTCTTAAATAAGGGATAAAAACCCAAATCGTAGTGAGTCCTTTAGGACTCTCTTCCCTCTTAAATTAAGTTAAGAAAGCCCTGAAGGGCTTACTACAGGTTATGAACACTGAAGCGGGAACAAATAACTGGAGTATTAGTATTTTAGGGGATTTCTATACCTAAATTATGGCGTTGAGTGCTATTCTTAAATAAGGGATAAAAACCCAAATCGTAGTGAGTCCTTTAGGACTCTCTTCCCTCTTAAATTAAGTGAAGAAAGCCCTGAAGGGCTTACTACAGGTTATGAATGATATTCCAGGTTGGCGTTTATCTTTAACAAGTGCATTACACCGAAATCGCCATTTAGTTTATTCTCGTTATTTCCAATTAGCAACGGTTGGTTTAGAAGGTCGTCCGGCTAATAGAACGGTTGTTTTTCGAGGGTTTTTACCGGAAACCAATCAACTGCAAATAATTACGGATAGTCGCAGTCAAAAAGTTAATCAAATTCAGAATCAGGCTTGGGGAGAAGTCTGTTGGTATTTCCCAGAAACCCGTGAACAATTTCGTCTATTTGGGGAATTAAAATTGATTTCCGATAGCCATCCTGATTTAACCTTAACCACCGCTAGAATAACCCTTTGGCAATTTTTATCAAATGCGGCGAAACAACAATTTTACTGGCCAGATTCTCGCCAACCTCGTTCAGAATCTACCGCTTTTAACCCCCTAGCAATTATTCCCCTTGAACCTCCATCTAATTTTATTTTATTATTACTTGAACCCCAGGAAGTTGATCATTTAGACCTCCAAGGAGAACCTCAAAATCGTACCCTTTATTATTATGATTCTGAACAAGGTTGGTTCACAGAAATTGTTAATCCCTAAACAGGCTGTTAACCGTCAACCGTTAACCGTCAACAGCCCACCTTTGATCTCAATTTCCTCTGGCGGCTTTAACATTGGGTACAGCAGAGCCATAATTGACTCGACACCCCAAATTAAATAAACTAGAACTACATTCTAGGGGAACAACTTGTTCACCTAATAAGGCGCTACAGCTAACATAATTATCATTATTTGTATCTTTCAACACACATTCAATGGGTTTCGCTCCCGAACTTTTTGTCCACAGTTTCATCCCAAATTCTGCAACCCAATGTTGATAAAAGAAAGCCAAAATCCCAATTCCTAACAGCACAATTGCCAGTAATGTAATTCTGACTTTCCAACTACTCAGAATATTCCCCAAAAACCCTTTGATACTGTCCATGATTGATGCAGTCATCGGGGTTGCTGTATCTACAGGTTGATTCTCTGTCATAGTATCGTTCCTCTAAAATAAGGGCTGCTGAGGTTAAATCCGATTTAAGTTTAACGCTCAGGGTCTTACTTTCGTATTTTAACTGACTTTACTGAAGTTCAAACTGGATTTACACCAATAGGTATAGGGATTTTTAGGGACATCCCATTAATATACTAACGCTATTCTGCTTTAATCTTATCTAATAATTGATAAAAAGGTTGCCAATTATCCTCAACGGTAATCGGTTCCCAAATTGCCTCAATTTCAGGACGAACAATCACCACTTGAGGATTATAGTCTTTTAACCGTTGTTTGATTTCATCGAGTTCGGGATAGGATAAAGTTTGTAAATGATGATAATACAGTTGTCGCCAACGATCTAAATGCTGCATGGGTTCAGCGTCTTTTAAAATATTTTGCGGTTCGTCTTGCCATTGCTCACAAAACTGTTCTCGCAGTTGAATAAAAAAGTCATGATAATGAATCAAATTATCTTTAAGTAAATTAATCGTAATTTGCAAAAGTTCTTCCGCTTCTGGTGTGGGAATTTGGGAAAATCCTAAACGATTGATCATCCGTTGACGATAGAAATCTCGATAATACTGTTGAAATAAAGTTAACCCGGTTTGAAGGTCTTCTGAAGGAATGACTAAAGATAATGGTTTTTGTAATAACTCTAAGTTTCCCTCACAAACAAAGGGTTGATTTCCATAACAATATAATCCTCCATAATCAAAATAGGCGGCGGTAAATCGGAGGTTATAGTGAGGCATAAAAGCGTAGGGGCCATAATCGAAACTTTCCCCCGTAATTGACAGATTATCGGTATTTAAGACCCCATGACAAAACCCTGAAGCCATCCATTGTGCGGCTAATTCTGCGACTCGTTTCACTAATTCGGCATAAAATAAAGCATAGCGATCGCGTTCTGATGTTAAATTAGAATAATAATAAGTAATGACATGATCTAACAATTTTTCGATTAAATCCGGTCGTTTAAAATAGTGTAGTCGTTCAAAGGTTCCGAAGCGAATATGAGAGCGACTAAACCGCACCATAACGGATGAGCGAGTCGGGGAAGGTTCATCTCCTCGCCAGAGTTGTTCTCCGGTTTCAATTAAACTTAAACAGCGAGACGTTCTAACTTTCATGCGATGCAACATTTCGGCGGCTAAAACTTCCCGGACTCCGCCTTTTAAGGTTAGTCTTCCATCTGCATTTCTGGAGTAGGGCGTTCTTCCCGATCCCTTTGTGCCAAAATCATATAATTCCCCATCAATTCCCCGCACTTGACCATATAAAAACCCCCGTCCATCTCCCAAATAGGGGTTATATTCTCCAAATTGATAACCGTGATAGCGCATGGCTAATAAGGGTTGCACGGTTTCAAATTTGCCAAAGGCTTCGATAAAATGCTCGTCTGTAACGGTTTCAGGGTTGAGTCCTAACTGGGTTAAAACTGCATCATTACGAAACCGCAGAATATGGAGCCCAAACTCACTGGCTGCTACAACATCGGAATAGTCACCGCCTAACGCCTCAAATGCGGGTTCATAGTCGAGGTGCAGGAACGGATTAGACATAAAATCCCCAATGATAACTTATTGACAATATTAGCCTAATTTTTAAATCCTGTCAATTTCTTATGTTTAAAAATCTTAAATTCCCTATCAGATATCCAGGGATAAATGCTATTATTTTTCATGAATCATTAGCCCTATGGTGCTACGGGAAGCGGGAACAGGGAACAGGGGTAATACTTCTAGCTGTTTCAGATCAGTTTTAAATTATTACAACCTATTTGGGATTGCTATATCTCAATATTTTTAAATAGAAAAATAAAACAGGAGTTAAGTCAATGAGTGAATTAATTAAAGCAATTCAAACGGGAGAAATTGAGAAAGTTCAAGCTTGTTTCAATCAAACCCTTGATCTAAATGCTCAGGATGAAAAGGGAAATACGGCATTAATTACCGCCATTAATTTAGGGCAAAAAGAGATAGTAAAACTATTATTAGAAGCCGGAGCCAATGTCAACAGTAGCGATAATGATGGTTGGACTCCCTTAATGGAAGCCTCAGCGAGTGGCAACTTAGAAATTGTGCAGTTATTATTAGAGTCTGGTGCAGAGATTAACGCTAAAACCAATTTTGATTTAACCGTATTAATGGCAGCCGCAGGAAGCGGACATAAACCGATTGTCGAATTCTTATTAAATCGAGGAGCAGATTTAACCGCTAAAGATCAGAATAGTTGGACAGCTTTAATTTGGGCTGCTTCTGAGAAACATACCGAAGTTGTAGAATACATTAAACAATTTCGAGATCATCATTAAAATAGGGAGTGAAGCGGGCAGGGATACCCGCTTACAATCCACTATCTAACCGTCTTATTCATCCTCATCATCCTCATCATCTTCGTATTCATCATCAATCAACTCATCATCGAGAATAGAGGACAATAAAGGATCATCTTCACTATCTTCATAGAACGCTTTACTGGTTTTACCGGGTTTCGCAGGAGGAGTTTCCCGTTCAAAACTGCTATAAACCCGTGCAGTTTGGTCATCCAAAACCACATCTCGCAGTTCGTCTTCGTCCTCTTCATCCAAATACAAACTGCCATTATCAAAGCCATAGTCAGCACCACCCGCTTCCTCATAGGCATTGAAACCAGTTCCGGCCGGAATCAGACGTCCGATAATCACGTTCTCTTTCAGACCCCGTAACCAGTCGGATTTTCCTTCGATAGCCGCTTCCGTCAAGACCCGTGTGGTTTCTTGGAAACTGGCGGCGGAAATAAAGCTATCGGTATTTAACGATGCTTTGGTAATCCCCAATAACACAGGAGTATATTTCGCTGGAGCGCTTCCAGTAATGGACATGGCATCATTCACCTGTTCCACCTGGCGCAATTCTACCAGTTCTCCAGGTAACATCGTTGTATCCCCGCCATCATCAATCCGCACTTTCGAGGTCATCTGACGGACAATCACCTCAATATGTTTATCGGAAATATCAATCCCCTGAGACTGATAAACGGACTGCACCTCGTTCACCAAGAAGGTTTGACACTGTTGGAAACTGCCCAAGGCCGCATCATACATTCCTTCCCCTTGTTCGAGATAATGATCATAGAACACTTCCAAAATCTCGTGGGGATTAGACGGGCCATCGGTTAGAGGTTGCCCCGCATCTACTTTTTGACCCTCAGAAACTAACGGGGTTTGACCAGAGTTTAAGGGATAATCCGTAACAGTGCCATCGCTTTCGACCACCCGCAGTTCAGCAATATCCTCATCCATCGAGACTTGGGCGGTTCCAGGGCGTCGGGCTAAAATACAAGCTTCCTTGGGTTTACGGGCTTCTAATAACTCTTCAATCCGAGGCAACCCTTGAATAATATCTCCGGTTTTGGCTCGTTCAAACACCAGTAACACCAGGTTATCCCCCCGTTGTACCAAGTCTCCATCCTTAACATGGAGAATTGCACCCGGAGACACCCGGTAAGGACGACCCCGACGCAGTTTGATTTGATTGGCTGCAACCGGAGTGGTTCCGCCGCCCGTAATCTTATCGCCAATCGCAATCACTTGACCGGATTCAGGTAAGGTGAATCCTGGGGCTATTTCCATCCCTGCGACTATCAGTTGACCCAGTTTAACGGTTGGTTGCACCCCTCCCGGCAAGTTAATAGTCATCGTATCCCGTACATTCGCACGCAGCGTGATTGTAATCGGTTTTGTCCACTGTAAGCTAAAGAAACTGCTCAGGAGTTTTGTAAATGGTGGAACCAACTTGGCTAAGTCACCTACCTTGAGAGTGGTACCAACGGCTGCGATTTTGTTACCTTCAAGCGCAATTTCAATTAAGCTATGTAGTCCTTGCTCACCTAAAACAAAACCAACAGTTTCAGCAACATATCCTAACCCAGGAATAAGAATTAACTCTTTTAATTTTCCTGTTAATTCTTTCTTAGGAAGCCCAACAAGAGACATCAGATTACTAAGACCAGTAGCACCCTGATTAATGATCTCGTCTATGAAAACTGATGCTAGGATAGCCAATGCCTTTTTGATAATTGGTATTTGAAAACTAGCAGGCAGCTTGTTGAAAATTGCATCACTAATTGTTTGAATAAGTTCGATCCGAACTGATCCAATTGTCGTTATCGCGCCGACTCCTAGAGGTATTGTTGAAAGAATAGATGCAAAAGAAGAATCAGCAATTGCATTAGCTAATAGATCGGCTAAGAATTCTATTGCTTCAGCCAGTTTATTTTTCCACTCAAGCCCTAAATTGACATGACTAGAGATAGAAACAACCTGCCCAGATATTGGAGATAAAAATCCAGTAGCAATAGGTTGCCCTTCAAGAATATTATCTCCTTCTGTGACTAAAGGAATTGTTCTGACTTGTAATGTCAACTCTTCAGTCTCGCGCACCACCAAACAACGGCGCAGAATTTCCGACCCCGACCGAATCCCCTGAATAATGCCATATTCCTTACACAGAATCTCGGTGCGGGTGACAACGGCCCCTTTCTCAATTTCTAGTCCGTCGTGAACCAGTAACCGCGTCCGGGTGCTTCCCTGAGTCGCATCAGCCGTTACGTCCCGACGAATCACCAAAGATTCTAAAATCACTAACTGTAACCGCATGACATCGGGGCTACTTTCATCAGGAAGTAACTCAATATCAGCCGCTAACTGCGGGGCTTCCGTGCCAATACTAATCACCAACTGGGTTCGCAGGAGTTCCACCCCTTCCACAGAGCGCACCCGTTCCCCATCTTTGTAGGTTAACCGTTGCACGGCTCGTAGAGCAATGGACTCATTTAAAGACTCCTGAGACGGCACGGGTGGGGTTTCGGGAACGCTAAATTCTACAACGGGACGCAACAACAATGCAGGGCCTTCGGGGGTTTCCACATATTCCACATAATGCAAGTCTGGAGAGATAATCCCTGGAATTACCTCTTGACCGGGATTAACAATCTGGCCATCAATCGCCATCACCATTTCCGGGTCATCCACTAAATGTAATTCCCCCGGTTTGATCACGATTTCTCGGAGAATATCATTTTTCTGAGTTACTTCGATCACTCCGTTGGTTTGACAGAAGATATCCTTGACCACTTCGGTTCCGGCTTCTACATACTGTCCATCCTCAGTTAAAAGTAAGGAAATATCCTTATTCACCTCATGGCATTCTTCAGGAATCCATAACAGAGTTCCCCCCTGGGTGACTTCATAACCCTGTTTCCCCTTACCCCGTTTGGCGACTTCCACCCCGGCGTATTTGATAATCCCCCCGGTTTTTGTCCGGTAGCTATCGTCCATGAGTTCCGCAATTACATCATGGTTTTCTACCTTGGAACCGGGACTAACTTTCAGCAAGAAGCGGTGATTACTATTGGTCTCAATAATATATTGTTCCCGTCCCTGCATTTGTACCAACCGCACCAAGGCTTCATCCAGCAGCACAGAGGCGGTAATAATCTCAATTTCACGGGGTAACTCATCGGGGCCAATTTGTTCGCGAATTCGGACTAATCCCCCATGTTCAGAGACGAGTTTGGTTTGGGCGAGAACGCTTCCGGGTTCTACCGAATCTCCGTTTTTCACCGCAGGTTCAGCCCCAGGAGGTAAGTTATAAACTTCTCCCCCTAAAACCCAAATCAGACCCCCCCGTTGGGCGATGCGGGTCATATTTCCTTGACGGTCGGTTTTTTCTTCAGGAACCACATCCGCAAACTTGACTTCCCCAGCCAAATCCGTCGCTACGTCCTTCGTTGCTTTTTCGGTGGTTTTCCGGGCTGTCCGACCTCCGGCGGGAATTTCAGCTAAGATTTGGTCAGCCTTCACCCGTTGACCCTCTTGAACAACAATGGTTGTCCCTTGGGAAAGACTGTGTTTTTCTTGTTTCTTCTCCCCAGTCTCCACCACAATATGGCCATTGCTTTCCACAATGAACGCATCATCTCCGTGACGGGTACGGAAGGGACGGGCGCGTAAGGTTTTCGGGAACTTAACAACTCCATCACTATGGGCGCGAATTACCGCAGCGGCTTCGGCGGTAAACACCCCCCCGGTGTGGAAGGTTCGCATCGTTAACTGGGTTCCCGGTTCGCCAATACTTTGAGCCGCAATAATTCCAATGGCTTCCCCTAAATCCACATTATGACCGTGGGCTAAACTCCAGCCATAGCACGTTTGACAGACAGAGCGGTTGGCTTCACAAGTCAGGGGTGAGCGTAAAAACACCTCCTGAACCCCAGCATCCTGAATGGCGACAGCTAACTCCTCACTAACCGCCTGATTTTTAACCGCCTGTTCCCCTTGATATTCAACAATTTCTCCGGTTTCGGGATGGCGAACATCTTCCCCTAACACCCGACCCATGAGTCGGTCTTTGAGGGGAATTAACACCCGGTCGCCATCGGTCATGCTGCGAATCCGAATTCCCCGTGTTGTTCCACAGTCAATTTCCCGCAGAATCACATCTTGGGAAACGTCTACTAAACGACGAGTTAAATACCCAGAATCGGCGGTTCGCAAAGCGGTATCTACCAACCCTTTCCGCGCCCCATAGGAAGAAATAATATATTCTGTTACCGTTAAACCTTCACGGAAGTTGGTTTTAATCGGTAAATCGATAATTTCCCCTTGGGGGTCAGCCATTAATCCCCGCATTCCCACTAACTGACGAACCTGGGAAATATTTCCCCGTGCGCCAGAGAATGCCATCATATAAACAGAGTTTAACGGATTACTGGCTTTGAAGTTTTCTACCACATGATCTTTTAAGGTTTCGGAAGTACCATTCCAAGTATCAATTACCTTTTGGAAACGTTCAACTTCAGTAATTTCCCCCTTCATATAACGGCGTTCTGTGTTGCGAATTTCTTCTTCTGCTTCTTCTAAGAGCACTCGTTTGGACGGGGGAACTTGTAAATCATCTACACTAATCGAAACCCCAGCTTTTGTGGCATAGCGGAATCCCAAATCCTTTAATTCATCAGCAATTTGGGCGGTTCTGGCTGTACCATGATTCATAAAAGCCCAGGACATTAATTTTTTTAATTGTCCTTTATCAATCACTTGATTCCGAAAGATTTTTTTCATAATAGGGAATAGGAAATAGAACGTAGTAAGCCCTTTAGGGCTGAGAGTCCTGAAGGACTCACTACTGTAGTAAGCCCTTTAGGGCTGAGAGTCCTGAAGGACTCACTACTGTAGTAAGCCCTTTAGGGCTGAGAGTCCTGAAGGACTCACTACTGTAGTAAGCCCTTTAGGGCTGAGAGTCCTGAAGGACTCACTACCGTAGTAAGCCCTTTAGGGCTGAGAGTCCTGAAGGACTCACTACTGATTATTGATGACTGAAAACACGGTTTTATTGAAAATCACCCGTCCTGGGGTGGTACGAATATATTGAGTTAGAATATTACCCTCCTTATCTTCTCGAACTCGACGTAAGAGTTTACCCGTTTTCTTACCCACATAGGTTTTAGTAATTATCCCAGTGAGAGCATCCTCCTGTTCAATATTGACCTGTTCAGCTTCATCGGATAACATTTCTCCGTCAAAGCGTACCATCACATAGGAATGTAACTCTAAAGACCCTTGTTGATAAGCAACAATGACATCCTCCAAATCGGCAAAATAACGCTCTTTTTGATCTTTAAATTTGGGATTTTCTGCGGTTAAATAGTAACATCCCAAAACCATATCCTGACTAGGGGTAACAATCGGTCGTCCCGTCGCTGGAGATAGAATATTATTGGAAGCTAACATTAATAGTCGAGCTTCCGATTGAGATTCAATAGACAGGGGAACGTGAACCGCCATTTGGTCACCGTCAAAGTCAGCGTTAAAAGCTGGACAGACTAACGGATGCAACTGAATCGCCCGACCATCCACTAAAATGGGTTCAAAGGCTTGAATCCCTAAACGGTGCAATGTCGGGGCACGGTTTAACATCACCGGATGTCCTGAAATCACCTCTTCTAAAACATCCCACACACTGGCATCATTGCGTTGAATCAGTTTTTTCGCCGCCTTAATATTATTGACTAATCCTTGACGAATCAAACGATTAATCACAAAAGGTTGGAACAATTCAATCGCCATTTCACGAGGTAAACCGCACTGGTGCATCTTTAATTTTGGCCCCACCACGATGACAGAACGACCCGAATAATCTACCCGTTTTCCTAATAAGTTTTGGCGGAATCGTCCCTGTTTCCCTTCAATAATATCCGACAAAGATTTTAACGGCCGATTATTCGCTCCAACCACCGTTCGACCTCGGCGACCATTATCAATTAAAGCATCAACCGCCTCCTGTAACATCCGTTTTTCGTTACGGATAATAATTTCAGGCGCTAAAATTTCTTGCAATCGAGCTAATCGATTATTGCGGTTAATCACCCGACGATATAAATCGTTTAAATCCGAGGTGGCAAATCGTCCCCCATCCAACTGCACCATCGGGCGTAAATCAGGCGGAATCACGGGAATCACATTCAAAACCATCCATTCTGGTTTAGAACCCGTAGCCACAAAATTATCAATTACCCGCAACCGTTTAATTAATTTGGCACGTTTTTGACCCTTGGCTACGGCAATTTCTTCCCGCAATTTCTCCGCTTCTTCTTCTAAAGGAATATCCTCCAATAAACGAGCAATGGCTTCCGCCCCAATTCCCACTTCAATACCCGTTAAAGTGGATTCTTCACTATAAATTTGGTCTTCAATTTCTAACCAAGTATCTTCAGTTAATAACTGTTTATAAGACAAGCTATCATGGTTGCCTGGATTTAACACCACATAGGCATTAAAATAAACCACTTGCTCCACATCCCGCAATGGCATATCTAATAGAATTGCCATATAACTCGGAATCCCCTTGAGATACCAAACATGGGTAACAGGAGCCGCTAATTTGATATAACCCATGCGATGACGACGGACACGGGATTCTGTCACCTCCACCCCACAGCGTTCGCAGACAATTCCACGATGTCTGACCCGTTTATATTTGCCACAATGACATTCCCAATCCTTGGCAGGGCCAAAAATTCGTTCACAAAATAGCCCGTCCATCTCCGGTTTTAGGGTTCTGTAATTGATGGTTTCGGGTTTTGTAACTTCTCCCACCACTTGACCATTCGGCAGCGTTCTCTCGCCCCACTGACGAATTCGTTCTGGAGACGCTAATCCAATTTTAACGTAATCAAACCGTTGTTCAAGTTTAGCCATGTTTCAGTTATCAGTTATCAGTTATCAGTTATCGTAGGGGCGGGGTACCCCCGCCCGTACCAGTCAACAGTCAACAGTCACAAGATTGATTATTCGTCTTCTTCTTCCACTGAACTACTTAAGTCATAAGTGGGTTTAGCGGGAGCAAAGTTATTCGCAGTGTAGGTCATGCGAGTTGCAGGAATATCAGCCATTAAGTCTACTTCCACATCTCGACTTCCTCCTTCGTCGGTGGTTTCCACTTTATGTACCGCAATATCCAAACACAAAGATTGCAACTCCCGCATCAACACTTTGAAGGATTCTGGTGTTCCGGGACGGGGAATAGTTTTGCCCTTAACAATGGCGTTGAGGGCTTCATTACGTCCCTGCATATCGTCGGATTTGACCGTTAACAACTCCTGCAAAGTATAAGCCGCCCCAAACGCCTCCAACGCCCACACCTCCATTTCTCCAAACCGTTGACCTCCTTGCTGTGCTTTCCCTCCCAAGGGTTGTTGCGTCACCAACGAGTAAGGGCCAGTAGACCGGGCGTGAATTTTATCATCCACTAAGTGAACCAGTTTCAGCATATAGGCAATACCCACCGTCACGGGTTGGTCAAAGGGTTCTCCGGTGCGGCCATCATAAACTAAGGTTTTCCCCGGATAATTTTCATCAAATAACCAATTTTTCTTGGTTTTATCACGGGCTTGGCGTAATTTCGCATGAACGGTTTCCCGTGACATTTCAGACCCGTGCATTTCATCAAAGGGAACGACTTTGAACCGTTTTTTCAGGTTTTGACCCGCCCACCCTAATAAACATTCAAAGATTTGACCAACGTTCATCCGGCTGGGTACACCCAAAGGATTTAACACAATATCCACCGGGCGACCATCGGGTAAATAAGGCATATCCTCAATGGGCAAAATCCGAGACACAATTCCTTTATTTCCGTGTCGTCCGGCCATTTTATCCCCAACTTGGATTTTGCGTTTTTGGGCAACATAGACCCGCACCACCATATTCGCACCGGGGGGAAGTTCATCTCCTTGTTCACGGGTAAACACCCGCACATCCACCACCCGACCTTTCTCACCATTGGGAACCCGCAGGGAGTTATCCCGCACATCCCGTGCTTTTTCTCCAAAAATCGCCCGCAGGAGTTTTTCTTCCGGCGGTTGGTCAGATTCCCCTTTCGGAGTCACTTTCCCCACTAAAATATCCCCAGATTCAACCCAAGCTCCAACGCGGATAATTCCACTCCCATCGAGTTGACGCAGGGAATCTTCCCCAACGTTAGGAATTTCACGGGTAATTTCTTCGGGGCCGAGTTTGGTTTGTCGGGCTTCAATTTCGTATTTTTCAACGTGGATAGAGGTATAAATATCTTGTTGTACCAGACGCTCACTAATTAAAATCGCATCCTCGTAGTTATACCCTTCCCAAGGCATATAGGTCACTAAAATATTGTGACCCAGAGCCAACTCCGCCCCCTCCGTTGAAGAACCATCCGCTAGTACCTGTCCAGCTACCACTTGATCTCCTTCATAAACCAAGGGACGCTGGTTTAAACAAGTATCTTGGTTAGAACGTTGATATTTTTGTAATTCGTACTCGATATAGCCAGCGTATTTTTGCTTCCATACCGAGGGCTGTTTGGTTTTGAGGTCGAGGTCGTCGTATTCGCGAATCAGGAAACTTTCTTCGCTAGAAGTAGACTCGGCATCTACCGACAGGGATTTGACAATAATCCGAGAGCCATCAATATAGCTGACTTCCCCGTCTGTCCGAGACACAATCACCATCCCACTATCACGGGCAGCCTGAGCCTCTAACCCGGTTCCCACTAAGGGCCGTTCAGGACGTAACAAAGGCACAGCCTGACGTTGCATATTAGACCCCATCAAAGCTCGGTTCGCATCATCGTGTTCGAGGAAGGGAATTAAAGAGGTTGCTACAGATACAATTTGTACCGGAGACACCGCCGCATAGTCTACCTGCATGGGAGTTGTCGTGGTGAACTCCTGGCGATAGCGCACTGGAACAATTTCCCCTAAAATTGTCCCCTCGGCATCGGTACTGATATCTCCCGGCGCGACCCGCAAATCGTCTTCCTCATCAGCCGTCATGTACACCGCAGGTAAATCCAGGCGGACTTTGCCATTCTCAACTTTATTATAGGGAGTGGCAATGAATCCGTAGGGGTTGACCCGTGCTAAGGTTGCCAAAGACCCAATTAACCCGGCGTTTGGCCCTTCAGGGGTTTCAATGGGACAAATCCGACCATAATGGCTGGGGTGAATATCCCGCACCGCAAACCCCGCCCGTTCACGGGTTAATCCTCCAGGGCCAAGGGCGGATAAACGACGTTTATGGGTCAGTTCCGCCAAAGGATTCGTCTGATCCATAAACTGCGATAATTGAGAACTACCGAAAAACTCTTTAATCGCGGCAACAAGGGGTTTGGGGTTAACCAAAGACGCAGGAGTTAAAGCATCGGCATCACTTACCGTCATCCGTTCCCGAATAATCCGTTCTAAACGGTTTAACCCGACTCGGACTTGGTTTTGCAGCAGTTCTCCCACCGAACGTACCCGACGATTTCCTAAGTGGTCAATATCATCGGTTTCGCCGATATCGTATTCCAGGTTAACTAAATAATCAATCGCTGCCAGAATATCAGTAGACGTTAAGACCCGTGTGGTGTCGGGAATGGTCAGCCGTAATTTTTTATTGAGTTTATAGCGTCCCACCCGACCCAAATCATAGCGTTTGGCATCGAAGAAACGGTTATTGAGTAACTGTTCCCCTCCGGCTACCGTTGGGGGTTCCCCAGGACGGAGTTTGCGGTACAGTTCCATTAAGGCATCGTCTTCGGTAAATTCTCCTTCCCGTTCAATGGTTTTTTCAAAGTATTCGGGATGGCGTAACGCATCAAAAATTTCGTTATTAGTAAGACCCAAAGCTTTTAATAAAACTTGGGCTGATAGTTTGCGGGTTTTATCAATTCTCACCCACACTAAATCATTTTTATCGGTTTCAAATTTTAACCAAGCCCCTCGGTTAGGAATTAAGGACGCGCTATAAGTCCGCCGTCCGTTTTTATCAATTTCAGATTTATAATAAACCCCTGGACTTCTGACAATTTGGTTAACAATAACTCGTTCAGCCCCGTTGATGATAAAGGTTCCCCGTTCGGTCATCAAGGGTAAGTCTCCAATAAAGACTTCTTGTTCTTTAATTTCTCCTGTTTCTTTATTAATTAAACGAGTCGGAACATACATCTGCACGGCGTAGGTACTATCCCGCCGTTTGGCTTCATCGACATCATATTTGGGGCGCTTGAGTTTATAATCTTTGGCTAAAAAATGCAGTTCCAACTTACCCGTATAGTCGGTAATGGGTGAAAAACTTTCCAACTCTTCAATTAGCCCCGCTTCCAAAAACCAACGAAAGCTTGACCGTTGAATTTCAATTAAGTCAGGAAGCAAGAAAGTAGGTTCGTTGTGGGTTAGATTTGCCATTTATCAGTTATTAGTAATCAGTAATCAGTTATCAGTAATCAGTTGTCAGTTATCAGTGATCAGGTTTTCAGTTATCAATGAAGAGTTAATGGTTGATAGTTAGTCGTTTATAAATGTTAGCTAAAAACCACAAAACTCATAACTGATGACTGATGACTGATAACTGATAACTGTATTAGGCTCTCCGCACGTCTCTACACTGATAATTGAAACAGTTGACAAGCATTATGGGTGGTTTGTTGACAGAGGGTTTCTAGGGGAATGTTCCGCAGTTGAGCAACCGTTTCTGCAACATGACGCACAAAGGCAGGTTCGTTGCGTTTTCCGCGTTTAGGAACAGGGGCTAGAAAAGGACAATCCGTTTCCACTAAAATCCGATTAGAGGGAACTTGACGAGCGCAGTCTTGAATAGCAATCGCTTTTTTAAACGTCACGGTTCCACTAAAGCTGATATACAACCCTAACGCCAAAAACTGCTCTTGTTCTTCCGGGGTTCCTCCCCAACAGTGCATCACCCCAGAAACTGTCCCCCGTTGTTCCCAAAATTTTTGTAAGAGATGAATCAGGGTTGCGGCTGCATCCCGACAGTGAATGATCACAGGTTTATTCAATCGATAGGCAATCTCTAGCTGTTCGGTGAACACCTGGATTTGTTGCTCTCGGTTATCGGCTTTATAAAAATCAAGCCCCATTTCGCCAATGGCAACGACTCTATCATCGGATTGGGCGAGTTGGGTAATGGTTTCCGCCGAGGTAGAATTCCAGAGTTGGCTATCCAACGGATGCAACCCAACAGCAAAGCTGAGTTCAGGGACTTGATTAGCAATATCCTGTATCTCCTGAAATTCTCCAGGATGAACACAAGAATGGACTAAACGAACGACTCCCGCTTCTTGCCATCTCTGTCGAATTGCCTCTAAGTCGGATGCCAATTCTTTAAAATTAATATGAACGTGGGTATCAATCAGTTGCATAGTCTGTATAGTCACAGTAATCAGTTATTAGTTATCAGTAATCAGCAATCCGTTGTTTCGTCCCCGCTTTCTTGTGGGTTCACAATAGACAACTGTTGACGCTTCACTGTTGACTCTTCACGATTGACTGTTGACTCTTCACTGTTTACTGATAACTGTTTACTGATAACTGATGGGTTAGGCAGCAACGGTTTGGTGACGCTTTAAGGCTCTTGCCAAGCGAGATTTTTTGCGTGCACCATTGTTAGGATGCAAAACCCCTTTTTTGACAGCTTTGTCAATTTTACTAAAGGCAGCCGACATTTGTTGATTGACGGCGGCGAGATTATCGGTTGTAGGGTCAGCCCCGTATTTATCAACTGAGGTCAGACATTTTTTCATTAAGGTTTTAACGGCTGACTTGTACGATTTGTTACGCAACCGATTGCGCTCTGCAATTTCGACTCGTTTGACAGCAGATTTAATATTGGCCATAGGTTCTGGTTGAAGAAGACGCAGGTATTCCGATTAGAGATACTAAGTTACAGACCTACTACTATAACATTTATTTTGTCAAATTCAACCCCACTTCCTATGGACTCACAGGAAGCCAAAAAATTCTCGATTCTGGCATTCTAGCAAAAAAAAATCGGTTTCAAGCCCCATCCTAGAAGGACAGCTTTTTATGCTATACTCAATGGGGTATGTATCCCCTGAGTATTGGCAAGGAAGCAAGGGGGATAAGTTCTGAAACTGTGGTCAGTTTGGCCCAGCCCTTAGAAAGTGAATCCTTGTTGTCTGTTTCCTATCTCGGCCCTAGTTTCTTAAGGTTGGCACTCCGAATCACCATGCTGCGAATTATTACTCAGTGGGTTGAAGCACAAGCTGAATTGCGACGGATCTCTGACCGTACCCATGATGACACGATGATCCATAAAGAGGCAACGGTGCGGGAGGTGCTGCAAACAGTTCGGCGTCAAGGGGATAAAGCACTTCTCCACTACACGGAAGAATTTGATCAACAGACCTTAACATTAGACCAATTGCGGGTGAGTGGTTCAGAGTTAGACGCAGCTTACCAACAAGTGTCTAAAGAATTACTCAATGCCATCCAGTTGGCCCGCAAACAAATTGAAGCCTTTCACCGCCAACGGATTCCCAAGTCTTGGGTTCAGTTTGAAAATGACGAGGTGGTTCTCGGAAAACGATATACTCCCGTTGATCGGGCTGGACTTTATGTACCGGGGGGTAAAGCTTCGTACCCTAGTACCGTGTTGATGAATGCGGTTCCGGCCCAAGTCGCTAAGGTTCCTCGGATTGTCATGGTCACACCCCCAGGGCCAGATCATAAAATTAATCCGGCGGTTTTAGTCGCGGCTCAGGAAGCCGGGGTACATGAAATTTATCGGGTCGGGGGAGCGCAGGCCGTTGCGGCTTTGGCCTATGGCACGGAAACGATTCCCAAAGTGGATGTAATTACCGGCCCTGGTAATATTTATGTGACGTTGGCGAAAAAATTGGTTTATGGAACCGTGGGCATTGATTCCCTAGCGGGGCCATCGGAAGTTTTAGTGATTGCGGATAGCTTGGCGAACCCGGTTCATCTGGCGGCGGATTTATTGGCCCAAGCGGAACACGATACCTTAGCGGCGGCGATTTTATTAACAACGGATTCAGCTTTAGCCCGACAAGTGGTGGCTGAAGTGGAACGGCAGTTAGTCAATCATCCCCGACGCACCCTAACCGAAAAAGCCATCGCCCATTATGGTTTAGTGGTTGTCGTCGAATCCTTGGAAGCGGCAGCCCAGTTGTCCAATGAGTTTGCCCCCGAACACTTGGAATTAGAAGTGGCCGAACCTTGGGATTTACTCGAAAGTATTCGCCATGCCGGAGCCATCTTTTTAGGGTGTTCGACACCGGAAGCCGTTGGGGATTATTTAGCTGGCCCTAACCATACCTTACCGACATCCGGCGCCGCCCGTTATGCCTCAGCGTTAGGGGTGGAAACCTTTATGAAACATTCCAGTTTAATTCAGTATTCTCCAACGGCTTTACAGAAGGTGGCTGGGGCCATTCAAGTCTTGACCGCAGCCGAAGGTTTACCGTCTCATGGGGACTCGGTACGCCTAAGAATGGAACCTTAGAATCAGCGACTTCTCTCAACATTCATGGGGATGTGTAACGTCTTGCCTTTAGAATAGGAGTTTGAGTCCTGCTAGATTTCAAATTCCAGATTTTTCAATTGTTTTAGAGGAGACGTTGCTGTGCTGAATACGATTTTGGTTGCTGTGGATGATTCACCGACTGCGAAGTTTGTGATTGAGGCACTGGGCCAACTACAATTGCAACCCACAACAAACGTGATCTTCTCTCATGTGGTGCCAACGGTGGCATCGGATTTTGATTTGGTGGCTGATAGACCTCATCTGGGTAGTGATGAGTTTCCTTATCGTCATATTGAAAAGCAACTTCGCGGTTATCAGGATCAGTTAGATTGTGAAAGTGAAATTGAAATTGTGGCAGGTGACCCAGCAGAGGAAATTATTCGGTTAGCCAATATTTATCAAGCGGATTTGATTATCATTGGCAGTCGGGGACTAACGGGGGTCAAACGAATTTTACAAGGGTCGGTGAGTTCTCAGGTGGTTTCAGAGGCGAATTGTTCGGTTTGGGTGGTTAAGGAAGTTGAGGATTAGTTGAACATTGCGATCGCTACATATCTCCCCCCGTATTAAGGAACGTTGGGGGGATCATCCATCGCGCTGATAACTGTATTTCTGATTAGGAACGAGATTGACTGGCTTGCAATTGTTGTAACATTTCCTCAGAACTTTGGGCGGGTTTATTACATTTTAATCCCTGACAAACTAACCCGATAATATCATTAGGAAGGGTATGATCTGCTTTAAAAATAATAGCGGGAAAATATTGAACACTCAATGCTGAAATTTGTTGGGGAGACGTTCTAACTAAGGTATTATTCCGATACCAATCTAAGGCTGTAAATAAACTGGGACAGGCTTGGGGGGATTTTTGCATCACCGAACTAAAGGCGGTTAAGCCTTGTTCAGCTAAATCTAAAAGTTCCAGATTTTCTGTTAATAAAAACAGACGGACTAAATTAGAAATTGCTACCCCATTGGCGGCGGTCGTTGCATTATCAATATAGCTGCGTTCGCGAATTAATAAATCTTCTCCTGTGTCTTTAGCAGTATTAAAATATCCGCCCAATTCCACACTCCAGAGTAAATTATTAAATTCTTCTTGAACTTTTTTGGCTTGTTCTAACCAATAATCTGACTGTACAGAATCAGTTGTTACCGTTAAACTGGCTTGATGTAAATCAATCAACGCTTTAATCAATAACGCATAATCTTCAGATTGAGCAACAACGTCCGGTTGTCCTTCATAATTTACCCGATGTAAGCGTCCATCTATCCACTGGTTTTTAAGAATAAATTGAGTGGCTTTTGTAGCTAATTCTAAATATTCAACGTCTCCCAAAACTCTCGCGGCTGTGGCTAAACCAGAAATCATTAAACCATTCCAAGCGACGATCATTTTAGTATCTGTAACGGGGGGAATTCTTCCTAACCCAGGATAGGTTTTTGCTTCTTGATTATTACGAGCCGGAGCAAAGGTTTTTACCGTTTCTGGTAATTCTCCATAGCGAACTTTAAAAAGTTTTGCTAAAGCCGATTCAATAATATGGTTGAACTCATCTGCATTGGTTCGTTGTAGAACATTTTTTCCTTCAAAATTTCCCGCTTTTGTAATCGTAAATTGTTCTTGCAAAACGGCATATTCTTCGGGGTTTAAAACTTTTTCTAGTTCGCTATTATGCCAAACATAAAAGGCTCCTTCTTCCGGTTCTGATTCATCGGGAGCGGTAAAATTATCGGCATCTTGAGACGCATAAAAATACCCTTCTGGAGCCGTCATTTCCCGTTTTAACCAAGCCACTGTTCCTTGTATTGATCGTTTAAACGCTGGTTTTTGAATTCCTGCACTCCATAAATTTGCTAAATATTCAACAATTTGTCCATTATCATAAAGCATTTTTTCAAAGTGGGGAACTGTCCAAGTCGGGTCAACGGTATAGCGATGAAATCCTCCCGCAACGTGATCATAAATTCCCCCTAATGCTAAATCTAAACCCCGTTGAGTACAAGCTTGTTTAGCATCATATTGATCCTGAATATTAAACCGAATTCTTCGCAAAGCCATGTCTGTATAGGGAATCATGGGAAACCTTGGCCCCCCATATTCATTGCGACTAACAACCCCGGTATTGGCTTCTAATCCTTTTTGTAATAAATCTTCCGTTAATTCAGAAATTGGTAAGATTGTAGCTTGTTGCAAATGCGTCATAATTTCATCTTTAAACGCTTGCAATTTAGTTTTTTCTAAGTCATAAAATCGACGAATGGCTTGTAAAACTTCTAAAAATCCAGGTCTACCATAACGGGGTTCTAAAGGAAAATAAGTGCCTCCATAAAAGGGAATTCGTTCATCAGGAGTTAAGAATATATTTAACGGCCATCCCCCTTGACCCGTCATCATTTGTAAAGCTTGCATATAAATACTATCAATTTCTGGTCGTTCTTCTCGATCTACTTTAATCGGAAGAAAATGTTGATTCATATATTGGGCAATTCCTGGGTCAGAAAATGCCTCTCCTTCCATCACGGTGCACCAATGACAACTCGAATAACCAATAGATAGAAAAATCGGTTTATTGGCTAACCGTGCTGTTTCTAAAGCCTCGTCACACCAAGGCCACCAATCAATGGGATTTTCTGCGTGTTTGCGAAGATAAAGACTTTTGGATTCAGAAAGACGATTAACCATGAGAAATACCTAAAAATTTATTAAGATTCAATTAGTTTAACATTTTGATTTGCTGATCGGTGGGTATTAATTGAGGTTGAGTTGGGTATTAGGAATTTATGGTTTAATATTAAGTCTGGGTAGAGACGCGCCAAAAGCCTTACGGCATGGCGACCCCATGGCACGTCTCTACGGGGATTATTTATTATATTCAGGGTTTTAATATTATGGTTTCTCGCCGACAGTTTAATCAACTTGCTGCTTATTTTTCTCTGGGATCATTAATTCCTCCCTCTATTTCTAAGCTGTTTAATTTTAACACAACAGAAGCCGAAATTCAACAGGAATTCAAAACATTATTATCGATTTTAGATCCAGAAATTGAACTTTTAGTCCCCACCTATTTAGGCAATGATCAACGGCGTTTTTATGGTCGAGGTGTGCCTGAAAATATTAAACAAATTCATAAATTTCCATTAGGAACCGGGGTTACTTATGTCGGACGAACTCGTAAAGTTTGGAGTGGGGCAGGATGGACAGGACAACCCACAATTACAAAAGATCGAGGGAAAACCTATTTAATTATAGGGGCATTTGACTATTATTTAAGGAAAATTGAGTTAGAGACACAGCAGGAAATTTGGAGGTATAAATTTGATGATGTGATTAAAGGAACATCCAGTATTTATATTGATGAAACAGCAACGGATGAGAATCGGATTGTTGTTTTACAAGGCAGTCGTAGTAGTTTATCTAAAGGCGGATTAGCCACCAGTTTTCGGGCAATTTCCTTTAGGACTGGAAAAGAACTTTGGAAGCTAAATTTACGTCCTACCCCCAGTTATAGTCGAGATAATGATAGTTCTCCTTTATATTTAGGAGATGGAGTCATTTTTAATGCGGGAGAAAATGCCATTGGTTATTTTCTCAATAGTTCGGTTAAAACGGCGGAAAAAAAATCAGGATTTTTACAACCTCAAATTTTATCGGAAGTGAAACTCTATCAAGATGGAGATAGTAGCCGACATGGGGGAAATTTAGTCAGTGAATCTTCTCCATCGCGGTTAGGAAATCGAATTTTTATGGCATCGGGTTCAGGACATATTTATGGAATTGATTTAAAAACGCGAAAAATTGTTTGGGATTTTTATACAGGTTCAGATATTGATGGTTCGGCGGTTATTTCTCAAGATGGCAAGCTATTCTGTGCAATTGAAAAACAATATATTCCGGCAAATGGAGGGATTCTTAAACTCAATCCTAACCGGAAACCGAAAGATAGTGTGGACTGGTTTTTACCGACTAAAAATCAAAAATTTAATACTTGGGATGGCGGTATTATTGGTTCTGTGGCGTTGAATGATGAATATAACCCCGATGGATTTCCGGCTATTTTTGCCACCAATGCCATTGATGGGTATTTATATATTGGATCTCAAAGGATTACCACCGGAAAAACAGTCACTGGGCCCTTAGGAACGGGACAATATAAAACCCCTATAATTTTAGTACAGGAGAAAATCGGAGCTTCGATTTCAACGCCTATTTTTACCGATGGTTATAAATTAGTGACGGCTGGATATAATGGGGTTTATTTATTTAATTTATATTGGGAAGAAGCGAGAGCCAATCAAAGTAATGTCATTCCTAACGAACGGGGGGAATATTATCGGTTAAGAGTGGAACAAACGGGACGATTTAAACCGGAAGTTTCTTTCGAGTCAACTCCTGTGGTTTGGCAGGGTCAGGTGATGATTTGTGGACGGGATGGGGGATTATATACCTTGGGTTAATTGAATCAACTCAGTTTCGCCATGATGATCTCGTTTTTGGTGTGAACCTCTGCAAAATTTTCTAAGTCTAGTTACTATAAAAGTAGGTGAGTAGATTCATTCCAAGAGGTCATTCTGAATTAAGGCGTTGGAGTCCTCGATAAACGGAACTCAGACCTTTTCTGAATCACTTCTAAATAGACCCTGATGTCTACGACTTCTAATAAGGAGATTAGGATAATTCTTATGACAAACTCAGATACTCAAATCAGCCGTACCTATTTACAGGAAGATATACAAGAAATTCTCTATATTGCCATTTGTCGCAAACAAGATAATGAGGAAATGACTCGTCAAGATTTGTTAGAAATTGCTAAAGATTTAGGAATTTCTTACCACGATTTAGAACTGGCTGAACAGCAATGGCAGTTACAGAAACAAGAAGCCGATGAAAAGTTAGTCTTTAATGTCTATCGTCGAAATCGACTGAAACAAAATTTAATTCAGTTTGCTATTGTTAATGGTTTCTTGATTTTAATTAATCTGGTGATTGCTCATAGTATTGGATTTGCAGCGTTTGTCTTTCTATTTTGGGGATTATTTTTAACCCTCAGAGCTTGGAAAACTTATCAAACGGAAGGAGAGGATTATGAAACGGCTTTCAAAGCATGGCGCTTGAAAAAAACCGTTGGCAAATCCATTAATGCTTTTGCGGATAAAGTTTTAAAAGGATTGCAGTCTTAACGGATGAAATAGAAGAACTCGGCAAGAAACTGATGTAGAGATGAGTAAATTTACCGCTTTACATGAGTTTCTCCCGTTCAGGCTTAAGTATTTCTAACAATTAAAATATATTGCATAATTTAAACAAATGTAAACTTGAACTGAGTGCAAATAAATGTTGCAAACTGACACACTTTCTAATTTTTCCCCTAAAATAATAAGTATAGAAGACTGACTGATTCTTATGAGGTGAGGCAGTATGAACATCTTAAAATCTGTTAAGGAAATGATGACCTATCTGACGGAAGCCGCAGGACGGATGTTTGTCGTCAGTGATGATATGTACCCCGAAGTCGGTACCCAACCCTTTGAAGGAACTCCCAACAAAGATCCGCGTTGGAAACACTAAAGATAACAACACAATTGAATGTGTGATTACCCCTTGTTTTTTCTCTTGTTTTCAAGATCACTTTAAATCCCTCGTAATGGTTTACGGGGGATTAATCTTTTTAGAGGATTTGATTAAGAAAAAAAGCTAAGGACGCACTTCCAAATGGAACAGTAAGATTATCAATTCCATATTTTGAAAATGTTTCTAACGTCGTTGCTACAAAGGCTACAACTATTGAAATTATCCAAGTTGGTTGATCATTTCCCTGAATAACTAACAAAATGCTAAGGGAAATCATAAAACTAACGCATAGCATGGTTAGGGAACCTTCCCAACTTTTGCAACTTCCTAAAAAACAATATTGATGTTTACCCCATTGTTGACCAATCACGGCGGCTAAACCATCCCCCCAAGCCATGATTAAAATCCCTAAAGCAGCATATTGAGGTTGTTGAATTGTCCAAAACCAACCGATTAAAACCCCAATACTAATGGCATAGAAAAACGTTCCTAAACTGTTTCGTCCAACACTATTAATACTGGGAAGAATAGGAGTTTGATAGGAAATAATGGCAATGATTCCTGAAATTACACTAGCAGCAATTCCCACCCATGCGGGAATCTGTAACCACCACGCTAATAGTATCACATTTCCAGTTCCGATATGCACAATTTTTCGGGAGACTTCAGCATTCACTGAAAAAACGCGGTTGAGTCCTTCTGCTATTACTAAAATTAAACCTAACCAAACCGCAACTAACGTGATTTGGAATCCTAAAGAAGGAATTTCAGTTAAACTCGGCATGGAATTAATGGGGTGTAAATTAATCTAAACTATTAGTATACGCTGATTGTTGTATTTTCAGAATTCCTCTAACCTTTATTCTTTTTAAGTATGTCAGAACTCAGCTACTCCAATGATGTATTATCTAAGCATCAATTTTTGGTCAAAGAAAAATTTGGTCAAGTTAATGTTTACGGAAAAAATGCTCAATAAGATGCTTTTCTACAATCTCAGATTACAAATTATTGAAAATTACCATAGATTTATATCAATGGTTTTCATTAATTATGAAAATACTATTGTTCATTCAAACACTTCAGTCACCCCATTTCGGGATGATTGGATAAATTTTTAACAATAGTATTGCATTAACGGACTCTAACTTATATATTGAGACTAATTTGCTTTATTCTCTAGCATCATCTATTCAACTTCAATTCACCTTTCACTATGTCCCGCAAAAAAACATTTTTTGAATCCCTAACCCATTGGTTTAGCGACGAACATTTTTTAATGATATTAGAAGAAGTTCAAGTTGCGATCGCTAAAACCTTATCCCTTGCCATGGTGGTGATCATTGTAGTTTGTTGCGGTCAATTAATTTTATATTTAACTCAAAAATTACTAACGGATTCTACTTTAATATTTAAAGTTTCTTTATTTGAAATCTTTGGATTGTTTTTAAATGTCTTAATTGCATTAGAAATATTAGAAAATATATCGTCTTATTTAAAAAAGCACGTTATACAAGTTGAATTAGTCATTATTACATCTTTAATTGCTGTTGGTAGAAAAATTATTATTTTTGATTTGGATAAAAAAGGAGGTCAAGATTTAATTGGGCTGGCGTTGGCTGTTTTAGCATTATCCATTAGCTATTTAATCGTTAAGCTGAATAAAGGGAAATAAAAACTAACATACCATAACTTAGGGGTTTAAGGGTGCGTAACTTCACGAAAAACCCTTCCTAAAACTGGAAATAAAAAGTATAAAATCATACAAACCCTGTCAGTTTTCCCCTATCTATATTATTGCCAAATACACCCCCAAGCAGAAAAACCTTAAGTTCACAAATTGTATCATTCTATCAAGCCAAGATCAACTAAACTAACAACCAGCCAGAAATTCAGCATTCAGTCTTTTTAACGCTTAATTCTATGGAAACCCTATTAAACCAATTTTGGCATTTTGTTTCAGGAGCATTTACCCTTAACCCAGATGTCTTTAAAGAAATTAGCACCCTACCCAATAGGTTAACGATCGCATTAATGATAGTTCTAGCGGCGGGTTTATCTCAATCCATTGGACAATGTATTGTTTTATTCGCCAATAAAGTTAAACCTGTTCGGTTTGTATTAAGTTTAGGAATTTCTGCGATTGTTTTTACCCTCAGTTATGGATTATGGGCAACAAGTATTTGGATTACCAGTAGTTTAATTTTCAAGATTCCACTCAGTTTTAGCTTGATTTTTACAATCGTAGGGGTGAGTTACGCCCCCCAAATGTTAGGGTTTTTAATCGGTTTACCTTATTTAGGAATTGCCATTGGGGTATTCCTTTCAATTTGGAGTTTACTCGCTCAATTTGTAGGATTAGAAACCATTGCCATTTTTGATGATTGGTCAGCTTTTATTTGTACTTTAATTGGGTGGGTTGTCTTACAAATTCTGCAACGAACTATTGGTCGTCCGATTTTAGCATTTAGCCGTTGGTTATCAAATTGGGCGGCGGGTACTTCATTAATTACAGACCCAAAACAATTAGAGCAAATGCTGATGGATGGCAGTGATCCGCAACTGGTTACTGTTGGTAAAGAACTTTGGTTAGAAGCAGAACAGCAAGAAGAAACACCCCAACGAAAACCCTCATCAATTATTAAATTTATTGCTCTAGCAGCCTTAGCTTTATTATTAATTTTAATCTTGACCCCCACCGATAAAAATCCTTTTTACATCTGGTTTGGATTATTAAATGATTCTTTCCGATTGGCTTTAAAATTAATTCAATATAGTTTAATCGCCCTGTTAATTTCTATTATTTTAACTCCCCTAGAATCCTTAAGCTGGTGGGCGGGATGGTATGGAGTTCAACCGTTACAAAATCCGGGGAAATTAGTATCAGAAGCTTGCCCAGATACTCCCATCAATCATTATGTTGTGTATTTAGATGGCATCAATCAAGGTTCCTATCAATATTTACCTGAAGTTGAACGCTTTTTAGATGATTTAGCAGCAGCCACTCCTGATAATATTGCCATTGTTAAAGGGATTATGCCCTATTCTGTCACCAATAATCCCTTAACTCAAAATCGACCTTTTGCCTTTTTGTGGCGCATTGTAGACTCGATGGCGGTTAACAATCCTGCCAATCCCATTGGGTTTATTATTAATGCTCGCAATATTGTCTCGGTAGCGGTTTCGGCTGATCCTCGTTATGGCCCGATTCAAAATCAAGGTTTAGCGCAGGTTTTGTATAATAGTTTACTTAACTATGGTTATCCCCTCGGTAGTTCGATTCCGGTGACGTTAATTGGCTATAGCGGTGGTGGTCAGATGTCAATGGGGGCTGTAACCTTCCTCAAACGCACCCTTAATGCTCCGATTACAGTAATTTCTATTGCAGGGGTTATCAGTGGAAATACGGGGGCAATGGTGACAGAACATCTCTATCATCTGGTGGGTGAAAAAGATAGTGTTGAAAAAGTGGGGGCAATTATTTTCCCTGGACGCTGGCCAATTGCGTTATTATCCAATTGGAATTGTGCTAAACGCCGAGGAAAAATTAGTTTTATTTCTTTAGGGCCCGTCGGACACAATATGATGGGTGGCCCGATGGGAGATGAGAAACTCCCAAATGGTAAAACCTTTCTGGAACAAACCGTTGATATTGTCACTGGAATTTTATTAGAAAATTGGGAACTGACCGGGTTAGCGCCGGAAACGCTGAAAAAACCCAGTAACTATGAACGCTACAAACGAGCGGCTTTTAATCAGATTAATTATTATCCGATTCAACAAACCCTTGATTCTCCCTATTATCAACCCGTAGGAACGTGGATTGGTCGCTTAATTTTACCCGAAGAATCAGACCGTCAGCGCGTCAAAGGCGTGTTGTTTGAAATTTATCACGCGGACGAAAAAAATCAACATCGAATCGGTCAAATTGTCAATTTGAGATGGGATTTTGATAACCCCACTGTTAAATTAAGAGTACAATTAGTCACCCAAGATTTAAACTTTATTGAGCAGGTCAGAGTGAGTGAATCCCAGGGAAATATTCACCCGGAACGGATTAATGGTTGGTCAAAAGTTGATCCTTTAGAATCTATCGCCGGAGCTAGACCCCAGGATGATGTGATTGTTGTGTTAAAAGAGCCTGTGCTTTTAAAAGATACCGGAGCAGAACCTCCAAGTCTTTATATTCAGCATGATCCTGTAGAAATTACTGGGCGATTTTATGGGTTAGTTACGGTTGTTCAAAATTTAGGAAAAGACCTCTTTTTAGTTCGTCATTATCAACCTGAATCTCAAGGATTTGATGGCCCCGAAGAACAAGTGTATTTACCTTCTGTGGTAGCTAATCGAGATGGGATTTTGTCTTCGGTTAATCAAGATTTAGAACGCTCTCCAATTAATCCTTCAGGATGGTATATTTTTGGGCAAAAAAATATCGATGGTCAATTTGTAGTTCAAGCACTCGCACCGCATCGATTATTTTCCCTCAATCCAGATGTTGTGATTTCGGGACAACAACAAACCCTAGATTATATTAATCATGAATACTGGAAAAATAAAGTTACCCCCAAAGGGGAAATTAAGACGATTTTACTCAATCCTAATCAGGAGAATTCGATTTATTCTGTTCATCCTGAATCCCTTTGGCAAGAAGGTGATCGCGCATTATTAATGCACGTTTATGGAGGCATTGGAGGCCCTAATGGAGATCATACTCCCTTTGGGATTTACTTCGGACATTTTGCCTATGGCATAGCTACGGTTGTGCGCGATCGCATCACCCAAGAGTTACGCTTTAATATTGAGTATCGCCAAATTTATACCCATAATTGTGATGGGATTATCTCAGGAAATTTAGACTGGACACGCTATAGCGGTGATCGTCAATTTGGGTGGTTAGGATGTCGTCCTTTTACCGATATTCTGATTAAATTTCCTCCCCTAACTCAAGATTATGATTTTGATGGGTTCAAATTTTCTCCCTTGGATGTGGTGATTAATGAACTTGATATTATGACGGCTCGATATCGCATTGGAGATGGTACGGGAACCACCTTTGTGAGTGCGATTAATTCCTGTTCTCAAGATTCCAGTCAAGCTCTGTACTTATCTCTGAGACGAATGCTGGCTCAATTTGAATTAAATCCCCTATTAATGAAATGGTTGCGAGAAAATCCTCACCATGAACAAACCGAACGATTCTTCCAATTAAATACCTTAGTGAGAAGTTTAGAAAAGATCTTAACACCGATGGGAAAAGTCAGGAAAGATTGGCAATATAGTGCCCCAACTTTAGGTCGTTTTCCCGAAGAAACTCCCTTAAAAACCTTGTCTCGATTAGCGGACAGTTGGCGATCTTTATTACCTCGATTAATTAACGATCAAATCGCCATGATCTTTCTACAATTAGGAGCTTATGTCTGGATTCTCCGTACCAATCAAGTCGGCGGAAACGATTCCTCGATTGAACCCCTAATTCCTACAGATTTTTGGTTTGGTATTCCTAAACTGGAACACTTTAAATATGATTCATGATCCCCAAATCTTCTAAAAATGGCCCAATCCTGATTGTAACTTCAGATTTATTGCGAAAATGAACGTCTAATAACGGTAAAATAAATTCCGTTCAGAACCCCCAGTTTAGGTTGGCATCCCAAACCCTGATGTTTGTGATTCAATTTGGGATGACCACAAAACTGGGGATTGTTCACAAGGTCAAATCAAAACTTCGTGCAATTATCCAATCGTTCTAACCAGTCCACCCTAAACCCGTTACCGAGTACAACCTCAGAGTTACCCTTTACTCTTCAAGACGTGAAAGCTGCGATTCCCGCCTACTGCTTTGAACCCTCGGTGTGGAAATCTCTGAGTTACTTCTTTATTGATATTTCCATCATTGCAGCCCTTTATTTCATCGCCTATAAACTCGATTCTTGGCTATTTTTCCCCATTTTCTGGGTGATGCAAGGAACGATGTTTTGGGCGTTATTTGTTGTGGGCCATGATTGCGGTCATGGGTCTTTCTCAAAAATCAAATGGCTCAATAACTTAATTGGCCATCTCTCCCATATCCCCATTCTGGTTCCCTATCACGGTTGGCGAATTAGCCACAGAACTCATCACGCCAATACAGGAAATATTGACACTGATGAAAGTTGGTATCCGGTGACGGAAACTAAGTTTAATATCATGCCTTGGTATGAAAAGCTATTTCGCTTTTATATCCCTTTATTGGCTTATCCGATTTATCTATTTCGGCGCTCTCCCAATCGTCAAGGGTCTCATTTTCTTCCCAGTAGCCCCCTATTTAAACCGTCGGAAAAATGGGATATTATTACCAGTACATCCCTGATGATTGTTATGGTAGGGTTTTTAGGATTCCTGACTTATCAGTTTGGATGGCTGTTTTTTGTCAAATACTATTTCATGCCCTATTTAGTATTTGTAATGTGGCTGGATTTGGTCACTTATTTACATCATACGGAAGCCGATATTCCCTGGTATCGGGGGGATGATTGGTATTTCCTGAAAGGAGCATTATCGACTATTGACCGCGATTATGGCTTTATTAACCCGATTCATCATGATATTGGGACTCACGTTGCTCACCACATTTTCTTGAGTATTCCCCACTATCATTTAAGAACAGCCACAGAAGCGATTAAACCCCTTTTAGGTGACTATTATCGTTACTCTAATGAACCGATTTGGAAGAGTTTTATTCAATCCTATTTGTCTTGTCATTTTGTTCCTGATCACGGTTCAAAAATCTATTATCAATCCGGTTGGAATTCTGACAAAACTGTTGATTAAAGACTGATCAATTCAGATGCGGGGTTTCAGGTTAGAAATCCCGTTTTTTTTCTTTCTACAATTAGAGTATCCGTTTATGTCTTTTTACAAGCAAAACCTAGAAGCATTTCTGCAACTGTTACAGGAACAACCTCAGTTATTTACTGAGTCAAAACGTCAAGAATTACTGGCTGTAATTGAACCGCTACCGGATGAGATTGAAACGTTATCCATTGCGATCGCCAGTTGGTATGAAACTGATGATGAAATTGTGGATGCTCAGTTAGAAATCCTGAATAATTCTATTTTAATGGCTAATAATCCGTCTGGCGATCGCACCACCGAATTAGCATTAGCCCGTTTTCCTAAAAATAACATTGAAGATGTTCCTAAATTGAATCAACCGTTAAACAAAGAAACCTTAAAAACTGCCATTCAAAAATTGATTAACAATTCGTAATTCGTAATTCGTAATTCGTAATTCCCTTATTTAAGCCTTTTCTGACATAAGTTTCTATCTTCAGGACTAACCATTAAATTTGTTTTTAAATAATCTTTTACCCAATGGCAAGCATAAGCAAAATCATTCAAGCTTAAAACCTGATGTAAATCCCATAATATAACAGTCTTATCAGCACTCGCTGAAATCAGGGTTTTGCTATCGGGACTAAACTTAACATCATCAACTTCATTATCATGAGCATTCAAAGTTTTAACTAAACTACCATCCATTTTCCAGAGTTTAATTGTTTTATCTTGACTAGCAGAAGCAATAAAATGCTGGTCAGGACTAAAAGCCACCGCCATAACAGTTCCAGTATGTCCCGTTAAGGTATGTTCATCAACAAAAGATTTCAGTGATGGATTCCACCGCCATAATTTTACCGTTTGATCTCGACTAGCTGAAGCTAAAACCTGTCCATCAGGACTAAACACGACATCCCAAACCCCATCTTGATGACCCGTTAAAGTTTGTAACAGTTGACCTTGAAAATTCCAGATTTTAACGGTATTATCGTCAGAACTAGAGGCAATCCATTGATGTTCAGGTTGAATTGCAATTCCCCAAACTTGACCCTTATGACCCTCCAAGTAGGAGCGAAGTTTGCCATCCAGTCCCCAAATATTAATGTGTTTATCCCAACTTCCTGAAATCATAGATTGACTATCAGGACTAAATTTCACATCCCAAACCCCCCATTTATGTCCCTCTAGGGTTTTATAGGGTTGGGTGTTTAACAATCCTGTCTGAGTTCTTTGCCAAAGTTTAATCGTTGCATCATCAGAGGTTGAAGCTAACCAGCGACCATCAGGACTAAATTCTACCCGATTTACCCGCCACTGATGTCCAGTTATCAAGGTTTGTAATAATCGACCTTTCTTTGTCCAGAGTTTAATGGTTTTATCTAGGGAAGAGGAAGCAATGATTTGACCATCCGGGCTGAAATTAACACCCCAAACGGCATCTTGATGTCCAATCAAGGGCATGACTAAAGCATAGCCAATTTTCGAGAGTTTAATACTTTTATCCCAACTTGCAGAAGCAAGAGTTTCACTATCGGGACTAAACGCAACAGCACTAACTTCTCCCTGATGTTGCCATAATGTTTTATAGGGGTTATAGAGGGAAGTCGTCGAATCTTTTCGCCAAAGTTGGATTTGTTGATTCCGAATCGCCCCTGCTAAGAATTTGCCATTAGGACTAAACGCCACACCCCAAACTTCATCTTCAAAGGGGCCAAAGGTCTGGAGTAACACCCCCTCCCGACTCCAAAGTTTAATTGTTTTATCCCGACTGGCGGAAGCCAACTGTTGACTATCAGCACTCCAAGCCACCGACATCACTTCAGCTTGATGTCCGGTGAGGGTTTTTAACAATGTGCCATCGGATTTCCAAATTTTAACCGTTTGATCTTCACTTCCAGAGGCGAATCTTTGACCATCGGGACTAAAGGAAACGGTTTTAATTTTTTTTGTATGGGCGGCTATGGTTTTTAACAGTTTCCCGTCTATTGTCCATAATTTAAGGGTTTGATCAAAACTCGCAGAAATGAGTGTATCTTCTGTGGGACTAAAACTCACAGCCATCACCGGGTCTTCATGTCCACTCAGGGTTCTTAGGTATGTCCCGTCCGTTTTCCAGAGTTTAATCGTTTTATCGTTACTGGTGGAAGCCAGAAGCGGTTGACGGGGACTAAAAGCAACACTAAAAATAGCATCTTGATGGCCGATTAAAGTCTTAACCAATGAACCATCGGGTTTCCAAAGTTTAACTGTTTTATCTAAACCCCCAGACGCAATTAAATCTCCTTTGGGACTAAACCCTACGGAATGGATAAGGCTGGTATGTCCCAAGAGTTGATTATATTCTTGAATTCCATAAACGGATTTTTGTAAAGTTAACTGCACACTTTCACGGGTTTTAGAATCAACATTGGGTAAGGTTTGTAATTGTTTATAAGCTTTCATCGATTGAATTAACGCTTCAAATCGTTGATTTAGGGCAAATAAAGCTTCAGAAGATTGGCGTAAGGCTTTCATTTCATTGGTTTTTGCTTGTTGTTCATTCACCCTCGCTTGATGATATTGAAACCAACTAATTCCACTTAATCCCATCGCAATAATTAAAGCACCACTCACTGATAACAGTAAAAATCGTTGCAGTTTTGCCGTTTGTTTTTCTTGAATAAGACGAGCTTCTACTTCCTGCATTCGGGCGGCTTCTAAAGCTTGCTGCATTTCCCGACGGTCTAATTCTTCACTTTTAGCTAAAAATTGATAATCTAAATCACTAATACTGCGACCACTTGACCAATTTTGAGCTTCTTTTAAAGCTTGTCCTCGTAAGAGTCGGGAAGAATCTTGTTGATTTGATTGTAACCAGGCATCAAAAGCTTGAGAATAGGGACGCAGGCTACTAAGTTGTTGGGTAACCCAATCGGGATCAAATACTTCTTGATAAATTCGGTTTTTGACCCAGAGAATTCCGCCAGTTTTGATGACTAAACCGGATAAAATTAGTTCTGATTGTTCGTTACTATCATCAGTAACAACTTCTAACCCCTGGAGAATATTTTGATAGATACCAAGGATTCTTCCTAAACGATACTGATTATATTCTATGCGGTTACGGATGGTTTTTAAATGTTCCGGTTCATCTTGAGATTCCCATTTATAAATTATATGCGATCGCACTAAAGATTCTACCCAAAATCCTTCTGTCCCAGGGGGAATTGTTAAAACGTCATTGAGGGTATCCTGAGCAGAATTAAGTACCAATTGGCAGATTTTTTGAGTTAAAAAGGGTTGTCCTCCTGTCCATTTAATAATTTCCCGCATCACAGCCTGAGCATTTGTAATTTTTTTCTCTAAACCTGGAATTAACGGTTTAACTTCATTGAGGGTAAAGCCTTCTAATTCAATAGCTGTGCCAATATTAAAGGGGGTACGACTGCGATCAGAAATTAAATCGGACGGTGTAGCAACCCCAAATAAAGCAAAGCTAACCCGGTTATATTCAGGATTAATTGCTCTTTGGTTATAACAAAATCGAATAAAGGCAAAAAAATCATCAACTTTAAAGTTTAAACTTAAAATACTATCAATTTCATCTACAAAAATAATTAATTTTTTATCGGGAAATTGAGTCAATAAAATATCCTCTATAAAGTTACTTAATCGTTGAACTACTGAAATATCTTCTTCTTCTTTCCACCAATTCTTTAAATTAAATTTACCTAACAGGTTAAAGCCGCGCCATAATTCGCTAACAATTCCTTTATACCATTGTTGCGCTGTTACCATTTCGCTGCCAATGCGCGTCATATCTAATGTTGTACACTGAAAGTCTTCTTGTTGTAAACGATAACGAGTTTTAACCAGCAAAGAGGATTTCCCCATTTGTCGAGAATTTAAAACATAACAAAAATTCCCTTGATGTAATTCAGCATACAAATCTGAATCTGCTTTTCTCACAACATAAGTCGGAGCATCTTGGGCTAAACTTCCCCCAATTTGATAGTTAGAATAAATCATGAGATCTAGGGCACACCGAACAGCTTAATGGGTAGCAGTATATTATTTTTTTGAGCCTCTTGCCTTAAGATCCCGATTAATGGTATAGGATGACAGAACATTTTAATCTGCTTAAAAATTTAACACAGATGAACAAAAAACTGGCTGTTTCTCTCTTGACTCTTCTCTTTACCGTTAATTTTCCTTTATTAGGTTGGGCTGAAACCGTGTTAGAAAAAGTAAACCGGACAGGGGTGCTGACCGCAGGGGTGAGGACGGATGCGGTTCCCTTTGGTTATACTGACAACAATAACGCCTTACAAGGATATTCTGTTGATTTAATTAAATTGATTCAACAGCGTTTAGAGAAACAATTGAATAAACCGATTAAATTAGAATTAAAAACCGTCACCTTAAAAAATCGATTTACTCAAGTAGAAACAGGTCAATTAGATATTGTTTGTGAAGCCACCAGCATTACACCAGAACGAGAAGAAATGGTTGATTTTTCCATTCCCTATTTTACCAGTGGAATTCAACTGCTAGTCCGAGAAGCGGATGCAGAACGTTTAGATCCCACAAAAGCCTCAGAAACTCAATTAGAAACTATCCGAGAAAATAATATCACCGTTGGATTTTTACTCGGAACCACAACAGATGATGAATTCCGTCCGATTTATCCTGAAGCAAAATGGCAAGTTGTGGGTAGTCGTGCGGATGGAATTCGTCGGTTAAGAGCAGAAGAAATTGATTTAATGGCGAGTGATGGAATTCTATTATTAGGTGAATTATGGGAACAAGGGGAAGATTTTAAAGGGTTTCGTTTAGTACCTGAACAACCTTTAACCTTTGAAAATTACGGCTGTATTTTACCTCAAAATAGTGCTCAATGGGGAACCTTGGTTAACCAAACCATTACCAGTGAAGAAAATACTCAACTGTGGAATCAATGGTTTGATCCTAAAACAGGGCGTTTTCCTTACCAACGTTTTCAAAGTAAAGCTAAACCTTAAAAGGGGAAAGTCCTCTCCTTTTCCTTTTTATTCCTAGTATCATTAATGTCAAATTCAACTGAAAACCTCTGATTAGATCCCCCTAAATCCCCCTTTTTAAGGGGGACTTTGAATCTAATCCTTTAGCTGTTTTCAGATTTGTAAAATGTAGGTTTTAACCATGGGAGGACGGAACATTCGGTTTGATTAACCGTTGAATACTAACGTATATTGCTAATAGGATTACTCCTGCGGATAGAAAACTAAACAAAACCGTTCCCATTGTGAATAAACCTACAACCAGGGTACGAACTGCTGTTGATATTTGAATCACCGTAAAATTCTCGGATTGAATCGGTTTGTTAGCGAATTTTTCAGCGATAATATGGGTTAATTTATAAAAGACTAAGGCAACTCCCCCATACATTAACCCATTTGTAATACAACGGAATAAATTAATGGCATCTGTTTGTGAGGTCGTTTGAGGTGTTTTAGAAGTTGGTTCAGTCATAGTTTATGAGTGTGCTAAACGAATACCAGTAGAAATAAATTTTGCTGTCCAAAACTCTAATTCTGGATTAGCGATTTGGGTTTTTACAGCTTCTAAAACCCGTAAAGCTTCGGCTTCAGATTCTGTTAAGGCAAACACCGTTGGCCCGGAACCGGACATCATGGTTCCCAGAACACCTTGAGCCTCAAAAGCTTCTCGCAGTTGTAAGACTTGGGGATATTCGGGTAAGGCGACTTTCTCTAAATCATTGTGCAGTAATTGACCAATTTCTGCCCCATCTCGGTGCATAATGGCAGAAACCATCGGCCCAGAATGAACCCGTTGTTGACGAGTTTGTAAATCCTGGGCTGCTGAAATGTAGGTATCGTTAAACTGTTGACGATAGGTTTTATAGGCCCAAACTGTCGAAATTCCCAAGTTCCGATATTTGGCTAAAACCACATACAAATGATCTAAATTTGTGAGGGGAGAAAGTTGTTCACCCCGTCCCGTTGCTAAAGCAGTTCCACCTTGAATACAAAAGGGAACATCGGAACCAATTTGAGCCGCTAATTCTTCTAATTCACTTTGAGTTAAACCTAATTGCCAGATTAAATCTAAACCCACTAAAACCGCCGCTGCATCCGTTGAACCTCCGGCTAAACCTGCGGCTATAGGAATATTTTTTTTGATATTAATTTCCACTCCCCCAAATTGTGCCATAGCATCGGGGAATTGTTGGGCTAATAATGCCGCCGCCCGATAAGCTAAATTGGTTTGATCATTGGGAACTTCTGCATGGGTACAGCGCACACTAATGGTATCAATTCCAATCGATTGAATGTCAATTTGATCGGCTAAACTAATACTTTGGAGTACCATTGCCAATTCGTGATATCCATCGGGGCGATCGCCTATAATTTCTAAGTAGAGGTTAATTTTTGCCGGAGCAATTAAAGAATAGGAACGCATTTGTATTCACAAGACAAACAAAGTTGTTGATTGTTTACAGGTAAGGGCGGGGTGACCCCGCCCCTACAACTGTTGATCGTTGACTGATAGTTCAGTCCATAAACAGTTACTCAAATTTACCCATTGTTCAACACTGAGGTCTTCGGCGCGAACTTGGGGGTTAATCTCTAATTGTTCCAGTAATTGGGTTAATTGATCTCGACTGACCACACTTTGTAAATTATTTCTTAACATTTTGCGTTTACTGGAAAATCCTAATTTGAGTAAAGTTTCCAAATATTGGGGGTTAGAGGCGGGATGTTCGATGGGACGGGGACGCAAACGAATCACCGCAGAATCCACTTTTGGCGGGGGATAAAAGGCTTTTGCGGGGACATCACAAATATAATCGCAGTCGGCGAGATATTGGACTCGAACAGACAACGCCCCAAAGGTTTTAGACCCTGCATGGGCGGTGATACGTTGAGCGACTTCTTTTTGAACTAACAGGACAATTAATTCATAGGGGTTGGGGTTTGGTTCCCCAATGGTTCCTAATAATTGTTCAACAATTGGCCCGGTAATATTATAGGGAATATTAGCAACAACTTTATTGGGATTTTGGAAATTGGGAAAATCCTGTAATTGCGTTGCAATATCTAAGGTTAAAATATCCCCTTGTAATAATAAAAAATTCTCTTTATTGCCTAATCGTTTAACCAGATTTTTGCATAAATCCGTATCAATTTCAACCGCAACAACAGACGTAGCTCCTGATAACAATTGAGTCGTTAAAATCCCTGTTCCTGGGCCAATTTCTAAGATTCGATCTGAGGGAGATAATGACGCAGATTTAACAATTTTACTTAACGCTTTTTCACTGCGTAACCAATGTTGAGCAAATTGTTTTCGAGGTTGGGGCGATCGCATAGATGAATTAAATAATGGGACTACCATGATGATGAATTAAATACCATTGATTTGCCATCCGAGTATAAATATTCGTTGCCATTGATGTTGCTTGCAGGCGACGGCGACCGACAATTTGCATCACATTTTCTGTTAAAATAACATAAGCAATATCTCCATTAATTTCCGTTGAGATAATTTGGGTTTCAATTTCTAAATATTGAGTGGCTTTAAAAATTTGCTCCCAGGAAGCTCGAATAGCTTCCCATCCTTTCACCGCTTTCCGTCCAGGATGAATGCAAACCGAAGCAGTACCCTTTGACCAAAGGGTACTCATGGCTTCTAAATCCTGTTTTTCAAAAGCTCGATAAAATGCTTTATTGATCGTTAATACCAGTTGTTCATCCGTCATAACGCTGAAGTAGGGTGAGGGGGTGAGGGAAAGCAGAATAAGCGGCTCTCTTCACAAGTGGCCCGAATTATGTCAGTATCATTTCCAGCATCAGGTGTTAGGGATTGGTTAACGGTTAACCGTTGGCTATCAACCGTCAACATCAAAATGTGACAGACTCGCTCAACTTCTCACCCAAATTAGGCCGTGTCAAATCGAACTCAATTGTTAGTTAGTCGTGTTTTAGTGGCTGTGATTGCCATGACCACACCACAAATTGCTCAAGCTACGGAAATTGTAGCTCAAGCCAACCCCCAAGCCAACAAACAGCTTAATGATTTGTTAGAACAGGGCCGAAAGTTGGTGGATGCTGGAGATCTGGAAAATGCCATTACCATCTATACCCAAGCGGTTGCTTTAGATCCTAGAAACGCTAAAATTTATTCAGGGATTGCCTATTTAGAAGCGTTACGCGGTAACTTCCAAGTTGCGGCTCAATATTATCAAAATGCCTTAATATTAGAACCGAATAATGCGGATTTTCAGTATGGTTTAGGGTTTAGTTTAGCCAATTTACAACAATATGATGCGGCGGCGGATGCCTATCGTCGGGCGACAATGCTCAAACGCGATAATATTCAAGCCCATCAAGGGTTAGCCGCAACCTTATTCCGTAAAGGGGACTATACAGGGGCAATTCGAGCTTATCAAACTATTCTCACCCTTGACCCGCGTAATTGGCAAGCTTATTCTTCGATGGGAATGGCATTTCTCAAGCAAGAAAACGTGATGAAAGCCTTAGAAGTGCTGCAACAAGCGGCAATGATAGCCCCCAATGAAGCGAGTATTCAAATTAAATTAGGAGCCGCTTTATTAAAATATGGCGATCGCAATGGGGGTGTTGCCGCCTTTGAACGTGCCGCCCAACTCGCTCCCCGTGATGGGGATGTACAATTCCAAATTGGTGAAATTTTTAAAGCTGAGGAAAACTGGGAAGCCGCCAGCCAAGCTTATCAACGGGCTTTAGCGTTAAAACCAACTTTGATGGAAGCGAATGCAGCCCTCGGAGAATTGCAACTCGCACAACAAGATTATGTCGGGGCAATTATTAGTTATCGTCGGGTGATTGAAAATAATCCCAATGATGCCTCTGCCCATTTTAATATGGGATTGGCGCTGAAAGGTCGAGGCAGTCGAGAGCAACAAGCGATCGCATTTTTCCAAAAAGCCTTAGAACTTTATCAGCAACAAGGCAATCCCGAAGGCGTCAAAAAAACCCAAGCTGCTTTACAGCAATTACAACCGAAAAAAAAGTAAATTGATGTTATTAGCGATCGCCTTTCCATGAGAAACAAATTAAGCTGTTTTGAGGAACGTGCGATCGCACAAGGCTATCTCAAATATTTGTATTAGGTTTACGAGATATTCCCTTCTGTTAGTCTTTCAAGAGAAACAAAATTTCTAGGTTTAAAAAAATAAACTATCCTTTTGAGAGTTAGCTCGTAAATAGTCAATTAAAACATCTGTATCTATTAATAATCTTTCTTCCATTTTTCTATTTTAACGATTCAATTCCGCTCTCAATTGTTCTAAGTTAGGAATATCCTCTCGATGTTGCCAAATCCCCCTAGCTTGTTGCATGAAATCTAAGCGTTTTTTATGTTGTTAACTTTTAATTAGTTCTTCAATGGCAAAGGTAATTAATTCCTGTTGAGATTTCCCTGTAAAGTGAGAGATTTCTCTCAGGGCTTGTTGATTTTGTTCAGTTAAGTTAATTTGAGTTTCGCTCATAGCTCATTTGTTTGTGCTCAGGGTAATTCAATTTTACACCAATTTGCAGGAAAAGATGTTTTCACCCTTTGTTCCTACAATTACAGTCACCACTAAGGGTAATTTATTGATAGAATCAATGGATAAAATTAACACAGGTCTTTCTCCTGCTTGTTCTCGGCCCTGAACTGGATTAAGATTAACAAAATAAATCTCGCTTCTTTGAATGGTCATAAATTGGTTAAACCATCCATTTCAGTGATTTTAAATTCCTGTTCTATTTGCTGAATCTCAGCTTGAATAGATGGATCGTTTGCCATCGCTTCTAATTGTGTTGTTAAGTTAGAAACGCTGATTTCTATTTCTTGATCTCCATAAGTAGCTTTTAATTTTTCTAAAAAGCTCTGATCAAGTTCACTAGCTTTTAAACGATAGGTAGTTACCATTTTGAGTGATTGTTTTTGTTTTGATTTTCGGCCTGACTTCTTCCCCTATTATACCTCATAATCCGCAAGAAACCGGGTTTCTTCACTATCTAGTTTTCGCCAAAAGTTCCTAACTAAAAACCCAATTTCTCCCCTAAAATTCCTCTAACCAAGTTTAAATTACTCCTAACAAATTATCCTAATTGGGAGGAAACCCGCGTCAAAGTGCTAGGGTTCATCTCATCACAGTTGAGTCTATATTGATTTGCCAATTTTCATCAATAAATTGTAGATTTTCATCATAAATAATCGTCAGTTCACCCAGATTTTTTGGCTGATTATGATTAGATGAATCTTCAGCAAAACTAGGGTTAACCTTAAGGCAAAACTTGAGTTGAAGCCAGCGTTTTTGACCTGTGAAACCAATAGCACTACTGACTAATTCAGGAGACAGGGAATGGGGTAAAATAATCTCTTCATAAAATTCATCTTGTTCATCCCAGTATCCAGATATTTTATAATCGCATAATTCCAAATGTTCTCTGACAAGTGCGTTAGCATTTAGATTTTCTAATACTTCAGTTAAATCTTGCCAAACTGGATGATTTTTAAATTCAACTATTGTCATAACTTTCTGTAATTAATGTTCTGTTACCAAACCCGGAAAATGTAATACTCCATTAATGATTCTTGCATGAAATCGCCTATCTCCTCCTTTCCCTAATACTTTTGATTTAAAATCAAACCCTTCTACTTCTGAAACCACTAAACCCATATTACCACGAGGGGAAACTATTCCTCTTTCAATCGCTTTTAAATGTTTATTATTCTGATCATATTTTAGCCCTAGTTGGATTTGATCTATGCTAAAAGATACTAACTGACCATTAGCAGTTTGATAGATTATATTAGGCTGAATTTCTGCCCAGCTATTGGGTAGAGTTTCCATTGAATTTTTACTAAGATTATCAAATTTTATTCTATCATTTCCTCTAACCAACTTTGCAGTGTCCCTAACAAATTATCCTGACTAGGAGGAAACCCGCGCAAAGGTATCTCTAGGGGTTCATCGATTTATTGAACTCGGAAAGATTGACCAATAGCTTCAAATTGATCTACGTTTTGTTGTGTTAATTTTCGTCTAATTTCCGCGAATCTTTGGACTTGGGCAGGAGTGTATAAGCGTTCACCGCAGTTTAAACAAACTTGTGCAGGAATTTGAAGAATCGCAGTATGATTCCCTCCTCGTAAAATTTTTTCAACTTCTTTCTCTATCATTTCTCCTGAACAAATTGGGCATTTTTTGAGAGTTTGCATTTTAGTATCTCCTTTTTTTATAATTGAACCATCGTTGAGAATCAGGACGGTAAACAGTTACTAGGGTGGCTGTTTTGGTTTCTACATCATAATCCCAAACACTGTGTACGGGTTCATGGGAAAAAGTGTCACCATAAATTAAGCAGCGAGGATAAGGGGAGTTATTAGGATAGGTTTCAATGATTTCACCATACATGACAGAAAAATAAATTTCATCAAAGGAAAGTTGATCTTTGGCGGCTTCTTCATCGGCATGATCGGTAATCCAGATTCGCTGATCTAATATGGCATCAATAATATTTTTTAATTGCATTGATATTCATCATGATTAATATTGGGTAAAGGTTCTCTTTAATTTGTGCTAAAATTAGTCAATTTTATTATATCATTTCCTCAATCCAAGTTTGAATTACTCCTAACAAGTTATCCTGACTGGGGGGAAAACCGCGCAAAGGTGCTTCCAGGGGTTCATCGGTTATCCAGAGGATGTGTAAACCCAGTTTAGCATTGGCAATTTTGCGACAGCAGGTGAGGAGTGGGGGATGAGGTTTACAGTTATGGAAAATTAGGGCAAGGTGGGGTTTTTGCAGTTGACGTTTTACGTTGATAATCAGTTGTTTGAGTTGGGCAAAGTTGCTGACAGTGGGGATGTCTGTTTGACATGATATAATATTAACAAGTCAATTTCCACCACTTGAAAATTAGGAGTATTCGCCCATGCAACTCGAAGACTATTTTGACTTTCAGCGACCCGATGATATTCGGGTTAAAGGAACGCGAATCGGCATTGAAACTATCCTCTATGATTTCATTCATCGCGCTCGCACTCCTGAACAAATTGCTCAAACTTATCCATCTCTTAACCTGGAACAAGTTTATGCGACTATTCTTTATTATCTACACAATAAAGAAGCCGTTAGTAACTACATTGCTGATTGGTTGGAGTGGAGTCATCAGCAACTAAAAGCACAAGAACTTAATCCATCCCCTTCTGCTATCCGCCTGAGAAAACTAAGAGCCGAAAGAGATCTTGTTGAGAAAGCATAATGCCTTTAAAATATTTGCTGGATGAAAATGTAGATCCGATCTACAAAATAGGATTAAGTAAAAATGAGTCTGATGTAATCGTTTGGGCGGTGGGTGAACCTCACTGTCCCCGCAGAGGTACTTTAGATCCAGAAATTTTACTTTGGTGCGAGGAGTATAATTTTATATTGGTGACGAATAACCGTAAATCTATGCCTGTCCACTTGGTGGATCACATCAACGAAAGTCGTCATATACCAGGAATTTTTCTTCTCAATGTTAAGTTAACCGTGGGGCAAAATATTGATGAGTTGATTTTCTTAGCACAGGTATCTTTTGAAGGTGAATATCAAGACCAAATTATTCATTTGCCCCATAGTTATGTTTTAGGAGTGCAATAATCGCTCCTAACAAGTTATTCTGACTGGGGGGAAAACCCCCTTAATGGTGCTTCTAGGGGTTCATCGATTCATTGAACTCAGAAAGATTGACCAATGGCTTCAAATTGATCTAAATTTTGTTATGATTTAAACGGATTAATAATAGTAAGTTGCTGAGAAACAATTAACCCATCTTGCATATCTTCAGAATACAGAGTATCTGCACCACCCGATAAAGCACTGGCAACAATCAAACTATCCCAAAACGAGAAATTATATTGAGTGCGTAAATCAGAAGCTATAACAATAATATTGCGATTAATATCCATGACAATACAACCCTGATAAAATTCTTCAATAATTTGTCTAATTTTAATTTCACTAAGTTTGGCTTTTTTGCATAAAACAGCACAAACTTCATTAATCACTTGGGTACTAATCAAAATGTTTTTTTGATTAGTCAAATTGATAGCAATGTTATGCTTTTTAATTTCTTCAGAACGATCACTATCTGGATCTATCAAAAATTGATATAACCATAGATTAGAATCACAAAAACTCAGATTATTTGGCATAACTAGAGTTGATGTATGTCATCTTTGGTTAATTTACGCACACCCGGAACGGAAATTGGATTTTGCGTTAATTCGGCAATGATTCCCGTTTGAGAAATTCTTTTAGGTTGTTTGAGGATAATCACTGTCACCTCGTTTTCTTCTCTTAAATCCTGTTGATATTCTTCTGGGATCTCGATGATACCTTGTTGGATTTTTGCTTTAAATTCAACGGAATTAGCCATCTTGTATTCTCCTTGTCTATGATTAAGCTTGATCAATCTGTTCGCGGGTGAGACAACCATTGACTTTAATCGGCTTTTCTGTTAAAATATCAATGATATCTGTTTTTTTCATGTTGACTTGGGAACTGGCTAAATGATCGAGTTGGTTTTTAGCTTGAAACGCCTCGATAATGGCTTGGATTTGTTCAATTTGTTCTGGTCTTAACCCACTAATATTAATAGTTTTGCTCATAATTGATGCAGATGAATGAGATAGGATAATTTTAACACAATTCCTCAATCCAACTTTGCACCGCCCCTAACAAATTCTCCTGACTGGGAGGAAACCCGCGTAAAGGTACTTCCAGGGTTTCATCAGTTATCCAGAGGATGTGTAAACCGAGGTTAGCATCGGCAATTTTGCGACAGCAGGTGAGGAGTGGGAGATGAGGTTTACAGTTATGGAAAATTAGGGCTAGGTTGCGTTTTTGCAGTTGTTTTTTTAGGGTGAGAATCTGTTGTTTGAGTTGGGCAAAGTTGCTGACAGTGGGGATGCCTGTATCGGGGAGTGCGAGGGAGTAAATTAGGGTGCAAAGTTCTTGACAAATAGTGATGGTGTCTGTTTCATCTGCTAGGGATTGAATGTTGATTGGTAGGGGGTAAGTTTGGGGAGTGGGTTGGAGTTGGGAGAGGATATCGAATGTCAAAATCACGTGATTATCTGACTTTTGGGAGGTTATTGCTCTTAGTCCATTAAATGCGGTGTTTACTATCTGAACACCTAGCCATGCTTTTACCGCATTTTCAGCTACACCCAAGCCTCTACCTGCGAGTGTCATCCAAATTGGCGTGCTAGTTTCAGAATCATACAAATTTGACCAACTCACGGGATTTTCTGCCGGATTTTGACAAATTACAGGCAACCAACTTGCACAAGGAAAATCTTTTTCTAATCCGTGTAACTGCTCTCGCGCTTCTCTGACAGAAATATATAAAGAGTTACCATTAGAAAATGAACTTAAAAAATATTTCAAAAATTCTTGAGCCACTAAATCGGGTACAGGTTCCCGCATGACAATCATTTGAGGCATCTGTAACTCAGTTAAATCTCTAGCAATTCCTAAACCATCACAGGAATTGAAAATCGCTAACTGTAACCCTCGTTCAATTGCCTTTTGTAGAGCATATTTTAAATCGGGAATCGTCAAACTTTCTTTAGAATTAATATACATTTTTCCCGTCGTACCATCGGGATTACTGCTACTATGTCCAGCAAAAAATAAAATATCCCATCCGTTCTCATCCCAAAGTTTTTCGTTAAATTCCTGGCGGTTGGGTTCAACTAAAAACTCCGGTTCAGCATTAGATAAATTTTCCAAAAATTTCCGATCTGCATTAATATCAATACCCGTTTTATCACCTAAAATCGCTAATATCCTAACTTTAGGTTTAGGTTTAACCAACTTTTCTACTCGTTCAAAGGCTGAGGAAAACAGCGCCACTTCTGCTAAACGATAACTGGCAAATAAATCCCACAAATACCAAGGCAATCTTCGCAATAGAGGATCTTCCGTCTGAATAATGACCCGCACAATATCATCGGTTTTTATCTTTTCCAGAAACTTCTCTTTAATGGGGCGAAAGAGTTCTGAATTAAGCCAATGATTTAACTGTTCTTTTAAAAGATTACCGTTTTTTATTAAATCAAGATTTGAAAAGCTGTTAACTGGATTAGATAGTGTCATCATCCTAAAACCTGACAGTTTTTTGCGATATTCTGATTGCCAAATGAGGTAAGTCCAAGGAAATTCAGTAATATCGAGATTTTTCTGTATTAACAAGTATGCAAGGTGATGTAACCCTCTCTGGACACAAAGATAAAAGGCAAAACTAATGACTATTGGTTTAGGAATACTAAAGGGGGGAAGTTTGCCATCAAGGGAGGTGTAGGAGCGATCGCCCTTTTCTGAGATCTGCAAGTTGACCGGAAACCCTTGCTCAAAACTGCCTTCCCCAATTTTAAGAATAACTAACTTTTCCATAGCTCCAGTTTATTAATTTAATAGATAAGAAGGGCGATCGCAATTTCTTTGCATCACTTAAATGAGCAGGAACTTTGCGCTTTCACTTGTAATGATTATGGCAGCATTGAAGCGCAACAGGCAATAGGATTACTGTAAATTAACTTAACATTTTCGGGTTAAATATTGCGATCGCTCAATAATGTAATAAGCTAAAGTCCCATGTAAATTGTGACTTGTTTTTTCAACTGTTTAGCAAAAGGATTTGATCTTCTCTTCATTTTTGACAGATCGTATTCCGGTTCCATTGGTTTATCTCCTATATTCTTTACTTTCGTTTTCAGTAGGTTTTCTGGCTGATATGATTCTAATGATAGTGGTTCTCATACTGATGATGCTACAATATAGCGATCGCTCCAAGAATTACCGATCAATATGCCTAAACTCAATTCAAATTTGATTAGCCAAAACCTAGAACTACCCAATGCTGAAGTAATTCTCTATCCTCGCCTATTTCAACCCCCAGAAAGCTATCAACTATTGACCCAATTATTGAACCAAATTGAATGGAAACATGAACCCATAAAAATTTTTGGCAAATCCGTCCTTCAGCCTCGGTTAACTGCTTACTATGGAACTCAGGCTTATACCTATTCTGGTGTCACCATGCAACCCTTACCTTGGAATTTACCCTTATTACAAATTAAAGAAAAAATTGAGCCTTTGGTTAATACTCAGTTTAATGGAGTTCTCCTGAATTTATATCGAGATGGTCAAGATTATATTGGCTGGCATAGTGATGATGAAAAAGAATTAGCCCCAGGTGCGGTAATTGGTTCTTTGAGTTTGGGGGAAACCAGGCGGTTTATTTTTAGACGTAGGGATAATCATCAAATCAAAGTTGAACTGAATTTAGGTGATGGTGATTTTTTAATTATGGGTGGTGAGACACAGAAGTTTTGGCAACATCACGTTCCTAAAAGTGCTAAATCCACTCAGCCCAGAATTAATCTAACTTTTCGGGTGATTAAATAAATTAATTTGAGAAACCGGGTTTCCCAACAGAACTTCTAGAAACCGGGTTTCTGTCATAACTTTTGTTTCTTAACCGAAAGATAGCTTAAGAAACCCGGTTTCTGTTATAACTTTTGTTAGTTAACCGAAAGATAGCTTAAGAAACCCGGTTTCTGTCATCAGGTAAAAATATAAAAAGTTAAGGAACAAAATAAATTCGATTTTCTTCTAAGAGATTGCGGAAAGAAGCTGAGTTATACCAGCCAATACATTCCTCATAATCTCTAGGAATTCCTAGATTAACTCCAATAATTCCTCCATATTTTTCAGCTAAAATTAACACAATTTGACTAAGTGCTTTTTGAAAGATATCACTTTTGCCCAACATATATACAAACAGTTCACATTGAGGATAAAAACCAAAGTCATTTTCTATTTCCTCAATTTTAATCCAATCTTTAGGCTGACGCAGAATGATAAAAAAATATACGCCATAGTCTGCTAATTCCCAATTAGGGTTACCATCATAGCTATGCAAAAAATAAGGGGAAACAAATTTTCTTCCTAATTTTAGATAAAAATTTTTTTGAGATTTTCCTTGAGATATCTATCTCTATCTCTTTGAGTTAGATTTTTACAATATTGAAATTTTCCATTTAAGAAAACATCTAGTTTTCTAGCACTAATGCGATCAGGAATTAAAACACTAGCTTGGATACTTCCCATAATTATAACTCCTTACTCAAGATATTATTTTTGTTTGAAACCAAAAATTGTGGCTTTCCCGGTTGATTTTACCTCAATGCGATCTCCCCTGAATCAGAAACCCGGTTTCCCAACAGAACCCCTAGAAACCGGGTTTCTGTCATAACTTTTGTTGGTTAACCCAAAGATAGCTTAAGAAACCCGGTTTCTGTCATAACTTTTGTTGGTTAACCCAAAGATAGCTTAAGAAACCCGGTTTCTGTCATAACTTTTGTTGGTTAACCCAAAGATAGCTTAAGAAACCCGGTTTCTGTCATAAGTTTTGTTGGTTAACCCAAAGATAGCTTAAGAAACCCGGTTTCTGTCATAACTTTTGTTGGTTAACCCAAAGATAGCTTAAGAAACCCGGTTTCTGTCATAACTTTTGTTGGTTAACCCAAAGATAGCTTAAGAAACCCGGTTTCTGTCATAACTTTTGTTGGTTAACCCAAAGATAGCTTAAGAAACCCGGTTTCTGTCATAACTTTTGTTGGTTAACCCAAAGATAGCTTAAGAAACCCGGTTTCTGTCATAACTTTTGTTGGTTAACCCAAAGATAGCTTAAGAAACCCGGTTT
>NZ_JADEWU010000042.1:0-49306 GCF_015207485.1 Planktothrix mougeotii LEGE 06226 | reverse complement strand
ATCAGTGATTGGTTTCTCAGGATTACAGTTTTTATTAATCCATTCTGCAAGTTGTTTCGGGTTTAAGAGTTTCGGCTGTACTTCAGTCTGTAACACTTCTGTAGTGTCGTTTTCCGGTTCCTCCGGTTCAGGAGTAACGGCGGCTTGTTCCTCCGGTGGGAATAATTGCAATTGTTCGCCATGTGGCTCCTCACCCGGTACAACCCCATACTTGAATCGCTGCAATTCTTCACTCAGAAAAGTCTCGTTTCGTGTGGCTTCTGCTAGATTATCCTCTAATTTTTTGAGTTCGGTTTTGAGAGTTGCGATCGCTGTTTTCTTCTCCTCTAATTGGCTTTTGAGATTATCAATAAATCCATCCCTTGCAGCCAATTCATCCTTTAATTGGTTTAACTCGCTTTTGATTGCGTCCCGTTCCTCCCTCACCCGGTCAAGTTCCGATGTGAGGGTTGTTACTTTTTTTGTGCCAATTCCTCAGCAAGCCCTACCAGTTCCCCTCGGAGTTGACCCAACAACTCACCCTTTAACGCTTCAATGTCCAACTGCTTACTCGGTACAGTATCAGGTACTAACCCGGTACTGTCACCCCCCAATCGATTCTGAGACGAATAATGGTGTAATCCTAACTCTATCAATTCCAAAATTACGGGGCTTACCATCGGACGGCCAGTGATGTGATGCTTTTTCATTCCCTGTTCTGTAGCGATGGCTTCGAGTTGGGCGTAGATATCAACAGGGATTCTTAAGTCAGCCCTTACGATTTGTTGGTTAATCCCCTCGGTTTTGGCTTGTGTTTTACTCATGGCTGTTTCCTCTATCGGGTTCTATCGGGTACTACCCTATACTAACAGACAATAAAGGGTAGTAACTGACAGATAAGCAGATTGTATCGGGTACATTCAGGTACTATCAGGTATTCCTATCAGTCACCCCTTGACAGTAGCGGGTAGTACCGGGTAGGATAGGGGTATCGGTTGAGGAAGGGAACGACGCAAGCCCTACCAACTGGACGCTACAGCACCTTGAAAACTTAGGAGACAACACCATGCTTTTTGCACAACACGCACAACAGCTTCAGTCTGGCATTTCTAGCATCCAAACCCGCATTGATGAACTGGAAGCCCAACTCAAAGCACTGCGGAACGATAAGGCAACCTTAGAAGCCGAACTCCAGACAGTCCTGACGTTAGAGGGAGCCGCCGAATCAGCGCTTAACCAAGCTCAAAGCTTCATTAACGCCGCCGAATCTCTGAACCGGAATGACTTGATTAATACCTTCTGGACTGCTTTGGATAGCTTACGGAACGCTGCGATCGCTAAACTCCCAGAAGCACCGGAAAACGAAACAACACCGGACATTCAACCAACTAACCCGATAGAACCCGATAACAACCCGGTACAAGCTGACACTATCACGGTAGAAGTCACTGAAGCCACTGAACAGGAACCCGATACAGTACCGGATACTAACCCGGTAGAACCTGACACTTTACCCGATACTCTACCTGACACAGTACCGGACACTACCCCCCAAAACGGAAAACACCCCCTATCGGTTGGTAGTGCAGCGTTTAACCCCTCTGATGCCACACTGGATGACCTTAAGCGATATGTCCGGGGTTACTGGGAAGACGATACTACCCGGCAATATGGAACCCTAACCCGACGTTCTACTTGGGAAACCGCAGCTAAAAAACTTCTGAACTCCTAACCACTGACAACCCCATAACCCCTATCAGATATCAATCCTAGGCGTGGTATCTGGTAGGAACCCGATACTAACTGATAGATAAGTTATACCTGGTATTAGTAGCAGGTACTATCAGGAAGTTTAATAGGTGAATGATTGACAGTAACGGGTAGTACCTGTTATCTTTAGATTATAGACAGATGAGAGGAAAGCAAACCCTGACGCTGGGAGCCGTGAAGTTTAAGACGTAGCGGTGATTCAAAAAAAACTCTCTGATGTCCATAAAACAACAGAGACAACCGGATTAACTTTTGCACGGTTCCCGGTTGCCTCTACCAATCACCCACTTTGTAAATGAGGATTAATCTCATGGTAGCTCAAATCAACGCAACGATTACAAGCTCAATCGTCTACACATACACCGACTTCGACGGGACACGGGTTGACATTGTAGAAACCGTCTACCCGGACGGGTCAACAGAACAGCGTCAAATGTGGACAGAGGACAACCTCGACGGAACAGAACAAACCCACTTTTTAAATACCCAAGTCGGACGGATTATTTCGAGCGCCTGGAAAACTTCAAAAAATAACAAATGGTTCTCTAATTACCGTCAACTGTGGTTCCAACGTTGGCAAGCTGAATGTACCCGCTTTAACCAACAACTCGACACCCTAGCATTCCCTAAACAATACAGTCAGGAAGAATACGCTCAAGCTAAGGCTGACTTAGGTTTTGGTTGGTAATTGTTAACATTAAATAGGGGGAATTTCACCCCCTATCGCTTCACAAACTAGAGGAAAAAACAATGGGTAAACTGTTAAACGCAATTGTAAAATACCCCGCAGGAAAAATACTCGAAACCAAGTATGGGGAGAAAGTTAACGCTGTTTTTATGGCGGGTGAAGAGGAAATCAAAATATGGGCAGATGCTAACACCCAGAAGGCAGAAATGCTTAAAAGCTTAGTCAAAGGTGAACATAAGCTTATCCTTGATGACGGGGGAAAATACAAGCTGTTAGAAGATGAACAAAAAACCCAACCTAACGGCAATACTAACAGCAATGACAACGGTAAAACTAACGGAAAAACTAATAGCAACTATGAACCGTTGAGTGATGATAAAAAACGAGCGATAGGACAGTTCATAACTGAACAAGCTGACCTCTTAGCGTTCTGTCACGAAACCGCCTATAAAGCCTATAACAAGCGTTTTCCCCATGACCCGATGGATGAATCAGAATCCTTTGCTTTAGACTCCGAAACCATACAAAAAGCAGGGATGAGCTTGTTTATTACTACTCAGAAACGATTCGGAATCTAACACGATAAAAGGGGGATTATTCCCCCTCTAACCGCTTCAAATTAACAACACGACACAAGGATTAAACAATGAACAGCTTACAACTTGAACTAGACTCTATAAACTCTCAACTTGAACTTTTAACCTACCGCAAAAGTCAGTTAGACTCAATCATGGCTGAATATTCTGATGTAATTAATCGGGTTAAAAGTTTAGTTAGCTCAATGGAAGATGCCAACATCGAGCCGTCTAACCTTCTAATGGAAATTGAAGGGATTGTGTTCAACGTTGAGGAACCGCAGCAACCAAAAACAACGGATAACCATACAAAAATCAACTCTCATATAATCCCTTTTGACCCACAGATTCATGGTGAACTCGAACCGGAATCGACACCAGAAACTACACCGGAGGAACAGCCAACTGAGGAACCAATTCTTAACAGTTTGGGCTTGCCTGTGACACCGGAGCAACGCGGAAACAGTTTGCTATTCAAAGCAAATACCTATTGGGATAATGGGTCATCAGTTCGCATTTTTATACCCAAGAAACGACGTTATAAAGGCGAATTAGAAAACATTGTTAAGGATTGTATAGGTCAAGGATTCGTTGAACAATTTGATATTAACGAATCTGGAGATGATTGGATTGTTCAGTTATCACCTGTGACTGATGAAATAACTGTAAATAACATCATTAATGAGTTTTACCCACAGCATACGGACGGTGAACCTGAACCCTCTAACCCAACTCCTGAACCCGTCCGGTTGATGGTAGCAGTTCCAACCGTTTCTACTGAACTCAAACCACCTAAAACCCGATTGAATGATCAAGCTTATCGACGGAATGACACCCTATTAATCGGATTCGATAACAAACGATTAATGATTGCTTGGGCAAAGTGGTTTAATGATTCGTTTAATGGTGCAGTTTTTGTTAAAGATGATGAACAGTTGGAAGGCTTCAAATATTGCCTCTCAGTCCTTTGGTATGGTAGCGATATAAGCACAAATTGGGAACGATTAAGCAATCTAAATTATTCCTTTAAACCCGATGAACAGCCTACAGGGATAAGCTTAGACGATGTTCGGAATGTCATTCAAACCCTTCAAAACAATGGTGTAAAGTTCATTTCTAAAGGCGAGTTATTGGCTCATCATCTTAACAGCTTGAAGGCTTCAGACTTAGAGGATTATCTTGAAAAATTAGCAGAGGAAGGGTTAATCATTCTCGGTAATAAGTCCATTGATTTGTTGCCAACTAAATCCCAAGACAATGAACCGGATAATCCGACTTTTGAATATACAGAAGTTGACGAGAAAACTACCAAAATCTACAACGATGGAATGCTTTTAGGAATCGCTAAAAACTGCGGTACTCACTGGGAAACTCCACAACTACCCGGTGAAACATTCCCTAATCGTCGCGACGTTGTAGCAGGGTTGTGGCAACTGGTGAACCAATTCTAACTAAAGAGTCTGCTTAGGTTAGCATAATATAATTTATCGGAACCTTCACCCCTCAACACCCTACTGGGTGAGGGTTTCCGACTGTGTAAAGTTTGGTAAACGTTTAAGCGAGCGCTCAAAGCAAAATCCTAAAAATTAATGGTGTCGCTTGACTGTAGACACGGTTAACCATTGGCTGTACCCTCTCCAGTCACTCAGTCAGGAGTCAGACATCACCCGCCGGAACTGTTACCCGTGCCAACGTGGACTTTTTGCTAACTATGATAAAAAGTCCCTTAATAGATCCACGAATTAGTGGAACCCCTACGCTGTAAGCTTTTTATCCACTTACCGGGTTGTGCGAGTGGTAAAGGTTTGATTTCAGTTAATACCCTCAAAAGCTTACAGAGTCAGGGTTTAAGGGTGCGGAGCTAGGGTTAGGTGTCCAGCGATCGCAATCTGGTAGACAACATTAAACGATATAAGCCCCGGTGATGGGTTTGAGCTTGTGGGTTCCCTTCTCGATTGCGACATCTGAATAGGTTTGCTCGATATCCGAGTCTAGGAGAATTCGGTCTAACTCATCCACTAACTGACCCGCTTCTGATTGTTCATCTGTGAGGGCCTGGAGTTGATGGGTTATTTCCTGTAGACGGTTGAATTTTGATTCTGGGATTAGTCTAGCCATTGGTTTTTGCTCCTATACTTTCACTTCATCAAAGCCGTTAACTCTCATCAGTCGATATGGGTTGCCGTCCAGTTCTACAAATCGGATATCGTCATTCCAGACAACCCAATGGGCATCAGTGTTATCACCTGCGGGTTTCCAGTTACTAAAAGTATGATTTATTAGTTCCGATTGTTGTTTTAGGAGTCGATGGAATTCCTCAAGATGTGGAGGAAGTTGGACATTGTAACTAATGGGTTTGAGTTGACCCGGTGGAACCCAGAGGGGAGCTAAATCACGGCTTAATAATTCCTCTGCTGAACATCCCATCATGTCACAAGCCGCCGAATTTACGAGAACATTTTTATGCTGAGTCATGGACACCAAAAATGTCGGACGTGACTCATTTAATATTTCTTCAGCTACTCTCAACCATTGAGTATTTGTTAATCCTTTTATCATTGGTTCCTCTGAAGTTTGTAGAGTTGCAGGGATAGGGATTGATTTTTCTACACCATTAGAAGATGGATAGCTTATTGTTGCTTCCCGTAACCCCCAACGGTGCAAAAAACGGACAATCAAATCGGTTTGACTGTCAACAAAATCTAATGCTTGAGAACGCGATGGTAAAGTAAATTTAACCGTTTCACGTCCTATTGCTATCTGACTTTTAGGGCATTGCAGCAACTTCAACATCTGAGTTACTCCCTTGGATATACCGTTCTTGCAGTTCCTTAAGTTTCTCTGGTCTGACATCTAGTAGATGTGCAACTTTAACGATTAAGCCATTTTTAGGCTTTTTACCGTTCAATAATTCCTTAAGAAACTGACAACAATCACCTTCTATATCTTGGGTGTCCACGTCATCCATAGACCTCAACACGATATCTGCAACATAATCATTTAAGGTTGTCTCAGATTGGACAGCTTTGATTTTAAGTTCCTTGTGTTTCTCGGTTTCGATATAAAAGCATATTGGCTTATATCCGGGTTTTTCCCTCATATTTAATCACCTCAGTCTTTAGTACCAGTCTAACGTTCAAGGGTGATGTACGTCCCTATAGTACATTCCTTAACAATTTGTTACAATTACCCTCTTGTACTTACGGGAGTACAAAAGTACAATCTAATGTATAGATGTTAGGACGCACTCTGAGATACCACTCAATGAACTCTCAGATAACTCTTAAACGCTTCTGAACCTCGATAACTTAATAGCTAAACTGACCTACCTAGGAGGGACGGTAAAGGGCATTTATTAACCATTAACACATCATCGGAGGTGTTGAAAATTGACCGCAACTATTGAACCCGAAATTATCCCCAAAGGGAGACGGGTTAAGCTGAAAACTTCAAAACGTGGGACTGTTCCTTATGTGGATAAAAAAGAGTTAGCAACGGAACTAAACCGCAGTAGAACTACCTTAAGTCAATGGGAGGAACTGTTGATTAAACATTCCTCAGACTTCCGACGCTTCTACAATCCGGGTTCCCCTTGGAATGACTTTCAAGCTTACTGCTTAGAGATTATCCACAACTGGCGAGAGGGAATAAAAACCCGGAAACTTCCCCCTGATGCCTACCAAAATTACATCACCGAGAACAGTCAATTATTCACTTTAGAGGCTTATAAAAATGTCATCCAACAACAACACAAAACCGACTCAATTATCAATTCTGCAAAGCTTATCGAAGCAGCTTAAAGTTAACGAGAAACTGATAATTAAAACCGCCATTGATTTAGGGTTTGACCCGGACAATCTGAGTGAAGGTGAAGCGCAAGCCATTGTTAATCATTTGACCGGAACCAAGCCAACGGCCATCAACGGGAAACCCACAGAACCGGAACCCGCCCAACCGGAGGAACTGGATTCTATGTCATTGATTGCTGAATCCGATGATTTAGATTTAGCCGCCGATAATGTTGCCCAAAATGTCCAAAACGGCGGCTCTATCAAACAGGGTTTTATTGATTCCGAGATAGGGAAAACGGCGGCACAAGCTGAATTACTTGCACATTTAAACACTGCCACTTTTGCAGATACTTACCGCCGGACAATGGCGGAAAATATGGCAACCTTTCAGGAGATTAGCGACAAGAATCACGATGAGTTTATGGCTTCAATCGTGGACAAATTCAACCAATTGGGAAAGGGAACAGACCCGAACAATCTCCCACGAGAAATGGCTCAAAAAGCACAACAACAGCAAGCCAAAACCCAAGCTTACACGGACAAGATTCGGCAGAATTTCAACGTCAAATCTTGGCTGAATTAGCACAATTAAAAGAGACGGTATCCCAGCTAGAGAGCCGTCTCTCGACTTGTAAAAACATTGAGGACTATTGCAACATGAACAAGATTTTAACACGAATTAAGCGGTTAATTAAACACTTTGAAAGTATTGCACCTAATCAATACGATATTCAAAGTATGGAATGCCTGGGATTGTGTATTTAAGGGGGTTTTAAGATGGATAGCTTCGATTTTTATTTCAGAATCAAGAGATATTCAATCTCAATCAATCCTAAGCTTATTCAGATTGATAAGTGGGATGGATTTAATTTTGATTCATACCCTATCTTCCGATTTGATTTCCCCCAAAAAAAACAACTCAAACCTAAACCTAAACCGATTGAAACCACTGACGATGATGATGACTTTGACCCCATACCCTTTTAGGAGAATTAAACATGAATAGCGATAATTTTTTCTGGTTTTTTATTGGTGGTATTATGACGGGTTTAGTTATTTTAATCGTTCAACATTCCGATCAACTAGAAACCCGTAACGCTTACCAGCAAGGAACTATAGACAATCAACGGCTATGGCTGGAACATGAGAAAGGGGAGAAATGGTAAATGGGCATTCTATCAGCGATCGCTAATTTTTTCACGGGAGGTGAAAACAACCTTGACCGCCTCCCTTCTGTCAACGAGAACGCTTTAACTCCTGATAGTTTCACCCCCAATGATAACAACCTTTACACATCATCCCAACTCGTTAGAGAAGCCAATGAGAGGGGCTGGATTGTTGATGATGAGTTGGTAAAACAGTCCTCAGAAATTGCTAAAAATGTTACCAAAAACGCTAAGAACGTTAAGAAGTTCGGTAAAAACATTAAAGCAATTTCTAAAGGAGAAATAACCACAGCTAAGGAGATGAGCAAAATTATCACCTTGACCGCTTCTAATGATTCTCAGAAGTATGGAATTGTTACGGAAACTCAATCATTATTAAATGCTCAAACCGCAGCTATAGAGGCAGCTAAAGCCAACTACAGGGAACAATTAAAAGCCAATAACCAACGGATGAACGAGCTACTAAACAACGTTAAATCTAGTCGAGATAGGTTAAGAGGACGGTGATAAACAATGGCTAGGGTATTGAATTTTATTGGCTACTTTATCGGGTCTATTTGTTGGGTTTGTATCACCGGGTTAGTGTTCCGTTATTACAACAGTTTACAAGGTTGGTTCTGGGTGTTTATCACCCTTTTTTTATTGGCATTAATTGGGCTGTTGAGCTATTACGGCAGAAAGAGCTACATCGGGCTTTTAAACACATCTGAAGCCGTTCTTTTTGGGATAGTAATCATTCTGTTTGTTGGTTGCATCTTGGGAGGTGTTGCAGCGTATGTCTAACATTTTAACCATCAGTTCCGGGCTGTGGATTGCAACGGGAACATTAGGAATGATATGGGGATTGAGTCAACCCTATCCCTCACCCAATAAATTCTATGGTTTCGGAATGGGCGCTATAGCTGCGTCAATCGGAACGGCTCTAACTTATCCAGCCATGAAGAGGACAGAACGCTCTATCATCCGTCAAGATACCTGCGACACCATTTACGACATTGGGGAAGCTGCGGTTATCGAACGTTACAAGCAGGCTGTATTCCCTACACCCCGGATGCCAGACCTCACTATTAATAATCATATCTTGGGGATGATGGGGGAACCTTCCACAGAACCATCATTAGAGTTTTATAACTGGGAAGGGTTAAGCGATGAAGCTTCTGGAATCTTAATTGGTGGTAACTCCGGTTCTGCTAAGACAAGTTTAGGAGCCGGGTTTGTTGTTGGGAAGTTAACGGCCGTCAAACCGGCGGAAGTGATTGTCCTTGACATTCACGCGAGTAAAAACCCGATTTGGCAACAGATGGGATTCCCTAGGATTGAGTCAGATGTTGAGTCAATTTATCAGATTTTATGCTGGTTAATTGACGAAGTTGAACGGCGTAAATATCAAGAAGGCAACCCATTAATCATCTGCCTAGACGAAATTAATGACACCATATCAGAGTTAGCTCAATTGGATATTGTTAAGCCATTGGGAGGTAAAGAAAAGCGGGTCAAAACTTTCTCCTATGCCATCAGAAAATTATCCAATGCTCGAAAGTTTGATATCTGTTTATTGGGGTTTATGCAATCGCACAACACTGAAGCCATAGGGATTGACGGGAAATTCAGGAATAATTTTTTATTAGTGCTTTGTGGTGCTTCTGCTAGGGGTGAAATACAGAACATTTGGAAACATGATGACCCAAGATTTTTGTATATTCAGAACACAGCTTATCCTGTTGTTATCAGTGGCTCAAACTCTCACACTATCGCACAACACCCAACCCATTCCCATCATTCCCAGTACAGGAAAAAAGGCAATGCTCCATCAAATTTAATCGCTCCTAGATTCCTAAGTGAATCATCAATACCCGTCTATGATTGTGTAGAAAATTTTATTGATGATGAACCAACCAAACCTAAACAACCGCCTAAAACTTCCCCAAATTCTCCATCCTTTGACATTAGAAAGCTTGAGAAGAAACCAGAGAATGATTCTAACCCTGATGACCGATTTATGCAGATTCTAGCATTCTGTAAAGGCAAGGAATCGGTATCAGTTCGTGATGTCCAACGTTCATCTATTGGGCGTGATTTGTCATCTCAAGCCATACGTTATGCGTTTGAATGGTTAGAAAAAAATGGTCACGGAACAGTATCAGAGGAACAGACAGGAGGGACTGTTAAGGTATCGTTTACCCCTAATTAGTTGTCACGTTGTCACCCGTTGTCACAATCCGTTGTCATACGCTGTCACGCCCTATTCATGGGTTGTCACGCCTTGTCACAGTTTTTAGAATTCCCCTTTATACCTTGGCTTATGCCCGGTCATATAGCTGTAGTGACAACGTGACAACAGGAACCCGTGACAACAAACTTTAGGAGATTAATTAACATGAATCAGATAGACTATGGGAACCCTAACGGGTTATCGCGTCAAGATTTGATAATACTTAAATTGTCGGTTATTGGCTGCGGTGGCTTGCTCCTAATTGGATTGTTAGTGTTTGCGATCGCTAGTTTTAAAACTGTTGTCAAGGCTGACCCAAAGGAACAAATTAAACCCGGAGACGGTAGACGGGAATTAACAACACCTACTAGACCATCAGAAGCACCCGCAATCATTACCAAAAAACCACAGAAGCCTATTATTGTAGAGGAAGGGTCAGAAGCTTGGTTTTGTCTTCAGAATAACGGCGGTGATGGTTGCCTCAGCCGTGATAGGTTTGCTCCTAATTACAAGATAGTTTCACCCCCCAAACCTCAGAAAACTTATGAAGATTATCTTGTTCAATACGGGGTGAGAAACGGGGGGGACTGTGGAAGATATTTGAACGGTAAACCCAACTGTATTTAGAGGAAAAGCAATGGCATACTTACCCTTTTTAAGAGAGCGTTCACCGCAGCATAAAGCATTTAGCCCGTTTCAATTTACTAGCAACAAATTAGGAATTCCTAATCCTAAGTTTAAGGTGGGAGATAGAGTTAAATATAGATACATCTGTGATGATCGCCTGGACACTGAAAATTATCTGAAGCTTCAAATTAATTACGGGCTCATTATCTGGATGGCCCCCAATCCCAAGGATCAACGCTGGGAAATTTACGTCCTGTGGGATGATGAGAGCCCAAAATATTTCGATTTCCATTCTCCCCACTGGAGTGATGGGGATGATTTAGAGTTCGCCTAAGCTGGGAAATTTTCACAGCCACCCTTTACCAATATCCGCAAACTCCGCAAACTCCACAAACTCTATGACTACCTATCAAAATTTCATTGGAATCGACCCCGGACTATCGGGAGCGATCGCTAGTATCTCACCCGCCGGAATTCACTTTATTGATTGTCCGACCATAAAGCAGAATGGCAAGACCAAGCCAAACCCAACTTTAATGGCTTCTGAACTTAAACAACTGGTAACACTTAATTCCATCATTATTATAGAGAATGTCCATGCCATGCCCGGTCAAGGTGTTTCCTCAATGTTCAGCTTCGGGATGGGTTATGGGGTATGGCTTGGCATCGTTGCAGCGTTAAATATTCCCGTCGAATTCGTCACCCCCCAATGCTGGAAAAAATACTATGGATTGTCTACGGATAAGGAATCATCGAGGGTGAAGGCTTTGCAATTATTCCCAAATGAAGCCAATAATCTCAAGTTAAAAAAGCATCACGGGAGGGCTGAGGCTTTGCTGTTGGCTGAATATTTGAGGAGAAAGCTATCAGCAAAAGTAGCGTAATCGAGATCAGCTTAGTCTAATGTCGTCTAATACCGTCTAATATTGTCTAATGTCGTCTAAAAGAATGATACTCGTAGTATCACTGGCTATTAGTTAATGCCGGATATAAAATGTTTGGTCGAGATACATTTTGCATTGCTAGAGATTGAATGAAGGTGAAAGCAATTGCTAATCCCAAATCAGATGCTAATTTGTGTACATTTTGTGTATGTTGAATAATTCGCCAATTGTCTAAGCTTTTGGCGGTCGCCATCCCAGACAACTAGCATCTGATTATAAAGCAAAATTTTTCGCTCATGGAACGCGCATCAAACGAATATTTTCTGCTCATTTTCCGAGCTTTAAAGATCACTCGCCACAAAAATAATGTAATACTACCTAAATTGATAAAGCTTGGTTTATAATTTGAGTAGCACATTTTAATTGGTGTAAAAATGAAGCACCCAGCAGGCAAAGAATTAAATCACGTTGTAAACATTTCAGTAAAAATTTCCCCTGACCTCGATCAGCTTCTCAAAGCTCGTCAATCCGAAACCAGGAAATCAAAATCCCAAATTATTAGGGATTTGCTGCACACCCTCGAAAATGAAGCCGCGTAACTATTAGAATAGTTACACGGCTCTCTCAAATGATTGTTTTTTGTAAAAAACCTAACCTGCGACTCTTGAACAGTCGGCAGATTGGGGGTATCGCGTAGGTAATACGCAAATTAAATGATAAATATATTATTGCCTATACTGGCATCCTTTGGGCAAAAAAAATCAATTAATTTTCGATTCATAACCCGCTTAGGGGGGGATGAGAATGATCCTTGTGCCAAGAATTTAGCTCCCTTTAGCAATTTATCCGATATTCCGACCTGTCTACCAGATACTAGCAGACTAGATCATGGTTCTTTCATAATTCACATTCTAGCACAATCCCCTAAATCTACACGGGGAATGTGGGGAATGGCGATCGCCACACTCACCCAAGCTTCAGAAGGGGGTGAGGGCTAATGGATTACCAAGATTTAAGTCGAGGGTTTGGGTCAAAGTCGAGCGGTAAAGGATTTTATTCGAGCAAGCGTAATCCTTGCCCTATCTGTCAAAAGGATCACGGTTGCCTTATCTCACATTCGGGTCGAGTCGTTACCTGTATTCGGGCTGACTCCCAATGGACTATTAATGGCTGGGAATACAAGAAACAGGCGCGCGGTGGGATGGGGTCTGTTTGGGGGATTGATTCAGGGAACCAAAATAAAACAGAATACCGTCCCCAAATCGAGAAAACCACAAAACCCAGCAACCTCAAACCCCTAACCGATGAGCAACTGGACACAGAAGCCCGGAAAATTCAGAAGCAACTAGGATTAAATACCCGTCATCGTAAAGCTTTGAGGGGTAGAGGTTTATCGGATTCTCAAATTGATAGTATCGGTTCTGTATCGGTTGACCGTTACCAGGAATTCAATTCAATTCCGATTAATCCCAGTTTTCCGGGTATGGGAGACAGAGGAACCCTAACTAATGGTGATAGTGGATTTATTGTTTTTACTCGCAACATTAAAGGGCAAATCACGGGGGGACAAGTTGCCACCGACCATCGGGGTGAACTCGATAAAAAGGGTAAAGAAATTCCTAAATACCCTTGGTTAACTGGGTGTTCAGAGCGCCGTGTTTCTAAAGAACGTCCTTTACAGTTTTTAAAACTAAATAACTCAAGAATCCTCGACATTATCGAGGGAACCCTTAAGCCATTGATTGCAGCGCATTTACACAATATTAATGTGTTGGGTTCTGGTGGTACAGCTTGGCATGGTTCCCCCAATGAATTTAAGGAGATTATTGATAGTGGATTGTTCGACACTTACATCCTGAATCCTGATACCGGATGCAAGTTTAACCATCATGTAATGTACGCTTATCGGGAGTCGTTCTTATTCCTTAAAAAGCACGGTATCACTCTCTGTGTCAGGGATTGGGGTCAAGAGGATAAGCCGAAATCAGATAAGATTGACGTTGACGAAATTGACACTATCACCTTTAATAATGCCCGGATTATTCCTTTTGAGGAGTGGGATAATTCCGATGAATTAAAGGCGTTTTTAGCTCAACAAAGCAGTCGCAAAAATAACGATCTAATCTCTAAGGATGAATGGGATAGACGATTCAAACAGCCACAGTTAGAAAAAGATTTAGTCAACGTTGTTAAACGCTTTTATGGTCGGTTCAACCGGAAAACTAAACCCGTTAACCCTACAACAAAACCAGTAGAAACTGTTCAACAAACAACGGTTAACAGTAGCGCGATTGTTCTCTGGAAACCTCAACCCCTAACCACGCTATCCTATATCCCTGGACAATTGCCAATGGTGGAGGAATGGCAACAGATGGGATGCCCTAAAATCTTTTTTAATGAAGGGCAACGGCGGAAATTATTTGCAGAAGCCAGAGAACGGGGTTTTAAATTTTCACTGGACACAACCCCTGCGGGTTATGGGAAGTCTCACGAATCTGGATTAATTAACCTTCAAACCTTTGGAATTGACCCCAATGACAAAGACAACAAAACCCGGATTTTTTACCTATCTCCTGACCACAGAAACCCAACTACCGAAACAGTAGAAATTAATTATGTTGACCACGAAGCTCGACATCCGGGTTTAAATTATGACTACAGCCGGACTACAGCAATGGGTAATCCTCACGTTGTAAGAGCCAAACCTAATCAAACCCCTGATATACCTTCTAACTGTCCAGAAACTAATACTTTCTTAACGGTTGCAGACTTGGGATTAAGTGTTTATGGGGGGAAAGATTCACCGATTTGTCAATCATGCCCACTGCTTTTTAACGGCTGCACGTTCCTAGAAAACAGACGGCACACCTTAACCAATGAAAGGTTAATCCGGGCTGACATTAACTCAATATCTCCTGCATCCGATGACATCTTAACTCTTGATGATTTAAGCCTGGTTAATACCCATCAAATTAGTGTCAAAATCGATGATATTTTAAAGATAGTTGGCAAGCTGAAACTTCGAGATGATGAACGTATTTTCAAAGTATTACACCCGGTCTTAGTCGCTGTCTACAAGGCGTTACAGACCATCACAACCGAGAAACATAAGTACGGAATTAATCATCGGGACGTGATGAAGTTAATGCCAACAATTGACGAATTAAATCAATTAATTTGGGAGCTATATGCAGATGATTGGTTGAAAGCGGATAATGTTTGGGGTACTCCTATCTGGCATTATGAAATGATTAATGGGGAGCCTACAGCCACTAAAGTGATCGGTGAGGATTTTATCGCGCCTTCATTAATTGATCTAAGAAATGAGTGCTATAAAATCTTTGAAAATTACGCAAAATTTATCAACGGATTACAAACACCGGAAGAAAAACAGCAAGCAATTAAAGATAATGTAATCCCATCTTGGCTACCTGCTTTAATTGATTGCTTACTGGGAAATGAACGGATTAATTTATCGATTGATAACGGCAAGCTTACTATCACCAAGCTATCCAAACGTCATCGAAACATCGTTAAAAATGCAGGGTTTTCTATTTTCTTAGATGCGACTCAATCTAAGCAAGATTTAGCTTTGAGTTTGGGGGTTAGTCCTGATGAAATCCTAGAGGTTTCAGAGGTCAAACGTCCAACACCTAACCTAACTATTCACATCATCGATGGCTTAAGAGCGAGTAAGCAACGCCGGGAAACAATGCAGGATCGGATTGGTTTTGCTCAGAGAGCGATCGCAAAACGTCATCAAGGGCAAAACATTGGACTGATTGACCATAAATCTGCAATATCTGAATACGATGCCCAAACCGTGAAACTGGGTTACTGGTACAGGGATACTCGCGGATCTAACCGATTCCTTAGCACTCAAGTATTAACAAGTATTGGTTCCCCTATCCCTAACCTTGGTCAAGTCGCAGGGGAGTACCAAACCCTAACCGGGTATTCTCCCACACCCGATAAACTGACTGGACATTACGGGGCTTGGGTAAAACGCAAAATTCAATCCGAATTAATTCAGTGCGTTGGACGGTTGAGAGCGCATCAAAGACCATCAGAAGAATTGCACTGCTATCTAGTCGCGGATCTGGATGAAAGCACCATAAGCGCCATCCGACTCGCCTACCCGACTGCTACCGTCATCACTGAGGATGTTTATGATATTGCACCCGGCGCGGCTTCCAAGGGAACCCAAACCGAACGGGGGATTATTCAAGCCCTATGGGAGTCTATGAAGTCAGGGAAAACATTAACTATTGAACAGGTTGCTGAGGCAATTGGTAAAGCGAAATCAACGGTTACATTTACCCTAAAAGAGCGATTGGGTATAGGTTTCAGGGATTTGAAAAAAAGTTTAGTTTTGTTATTAGAGGCTATATATAGCAAAACTAAACTTTCAGAACTCGATGATGAGAGTCGCTGGATTGCTGAGGAGTACCTACCCAACATCGTTTCTGACCTCGAAACTGGACAAATTACGCCCGTCGATGTCGTCTCAGAAATCATAACGACGGCTAAAGCCTTTGGGGAAAGGCAATTCAGGCGAATATTAGCCACGACTCCGATCCCGATACTCTGCAAGTTATTGGGCGCGGTGCTCCGGTTCATCCCTCCAAAATTGCTATCGGAACTGCTACCGATTTCACCACAAATAGAAACAGCTTAATTACTAACAATATCTAGGACAGAAAAATGAATCAATTAACATTGTTTGACCTCCTCACCGGGGGACAATCCCAGGATTCCTTTACCAAAAATCTATTAAATCCCCCCAAACCTTTTGAATTAAGGGATTATCAAAAAGCACTCAAAAGCCTTATATATCAGTTAATACGGCAAGGTAAAAAACGAATTTTAGTCTATGCTCCAACGGGTGCGGGTAAGACGGCAATCTTATCATCAATATTGAGTGATGCCCTAAGCAGAAACAAGCGGTGTATGTTGATAGTTCACCGTGATTTTTTGGTAGAACAATCACGGACTGCAATGATAAAAGCTGGGATTAATCCTGATGATATCGGAATCATTAAAGCCGGGTATCGGGAGGAGCGCGATCGCATGATTCAAATTGCCGGACTCCAAAGCCTTCAGAATCGAGCAACCCCAAATGATTTAGATCTGATAATTTTGGATGAGTGCCACAGTACAGCGTTCTACAAGCACTATGAGCTAATTAAAAGCCACACCCTCAACGCGGTTCACTTAGGCTTCAGTGCAAGCCCTTGGCGGTTGAAATCGACTGATGAATACTTTGGACTTCATTTTGACGCAATAGCAGAAGGGCCGGGAATTGGGGAACTGATAGATCGGGGGTATCTGGCTAGACCTCGTTACTTTGGTTATGGGGGGTTAGTGGACATTTGCAAATTAGACACCAACAAATCAGGGGAATTCAAGGAACAGCAAATGCAAGCCGCGTTTATGGCTTCAGAGGTTCCTCAGAAGGTTGTAGAACAAATTTTAGAGTTAGGGGAGGGACGGACTGGGATTATATTTAACGCTGGGGTTGAACAGTCCCAACTTCAGACACAACTGTTGAACGCGGCGGGTATTCCCACAGTGCACCTTGACGCGAGTACACCATTTAAAGATAGACAAATGTATTTTGATAAATTAGCATCCGGTGAAATACGGGTTATTAGTTCTATCGGATGCCTAACAGAAGGCTTTGACGTTCCATCAATTAGTTTTATTGTCCTAGCCCGTGCTACTAAATCCAGAGCGTTGTATGTTCAGATGGCAGGACGTGGCTTAAGAACTTCACCCAATAAAACAGACTGCTTAATCCTTGATTTTGGGGGGAATGTTAAACGGTTGGGAATGCTCAATAAAAAATTCTTAATCACCCTAGAACCGACTCCAAAACCAGAAGACGATTCAATGCTTAAGGAATGTGATAATTGTCATTCAATGGTTAGTATTTTCGCTAAAATTTGCCCTGAGTGTGGGTTTGAATTTCCAGGGGGAAGCAAGCCAGAAGATGATACAGAAGCCTTTGAACAACAGTTTGGGGAGTTGTTTGATGAGACGACTTTAAAGCAAGTTAAGTACGCCCGGAGTCAACGTAAAACCCGATTCTCTAAAAGTCAACCGCCTGACAAACTTTGGGAAACTTTTAGTGATAAGCATAACAGCGATGGTAAAACATTTTTATGTAATGATTGGCTATTCGGTGCTGTGTTTGGGGGTAAAGATAACGACTATAACAGACAGCTATTCCTTGAGTATTTAGAGCCTTTTGCACCCCTGAATGAACGGACTAAAGCCCAATGGATTAAACACCATTTAGAGCTTGAATTTGGCAAGCCTGGGAAGCAATATCGCACCGGAAAAAACAAAACTACTGAGGCAAAAATAGGACGGAATACTAAGCTTGATTGGTGGGAGATTCTGCAATGTTCGCCGGATTCAACTTTGGAGGAAATCAAGGATAATTACCGAGAATTGGCTAAGAAATATCACCCGGATTCAAGCGGGTTTGACTCCACTATCGAGATGCAAATTCTTAATCTAGCCTTTGATAAAGCAAAATCGGTTAAGGGGGATTAGAGCAAACACTCTAATTTACTCTAATCTACTCTAAGTTTGGGGGGTCTGACCCCTCACCCTAGGCTGAAAAAATAATGGGCGTATATGGGCGTATATGGGAGTAGTCCAAAATAGACTATATGAGACTAGATGAGACTAGATGAGAGTAGATTGGAACTAAACGGAACTAAACGGAACTAAACGGAACTAAACGGAACCGATTTAGCGATCGCTCCCTTCCTCTAATCCTTCAAAATATTCAATCAAAATATGGACTTGATAGAGGTGATTCATAATGTCTATATAAGCTGTAATGCCTTGTATAGACGCTTTGGATTGAATATGCGCGCCGGATTTTAAAGCTATTGAGCAAGCCTTTAATGGATCATTCATCGTTGAAGTTCTAGCCAAAACTTGATTAGAGATATTGAGCGCTCTCATAGCGTTTGCGTAAACTTGTTCCATCAAAATCTCTAAATGTTGACGCTGTTTCTTCAGTTTTTCCCGATATTCCTCACGCTCCTGCTTATCCTTTAAGCCCATTGCTTCAGCACGATCATTGATTAATTTCTGCCGTTCCTGTTGCCAAGCTGGGTGTTTTTTCCAATATCTAATTACCCTCTCTGATACCCCCAATTGCCTACCTAATTCGTGATTATTTGTTTCGGGGGATTCTAAAAGGATTTTGATTGCTTCTCGAATTAGATCAACTCTAAGCTTCTTAATGTCGTTTAACGTCGTAAGTTTATAATTTTAATTTAACACAGCAAAAAGCCCCAATTGCCGGGGCTTGATGGAGTTTTGAAGGTGACTTAATCCTAGCCTACCGTAAACCAAAGGGTTCCTTTTTTGTCCTTGTGGTCGAGTTTGTGACCGTATTTTTGTTCGTTCTCAAGCCGTTTTTCCTCACAGGTTTTTTTGGGGTTATACCAATCTCGGACATTTTGATCAGTGATTGGTTTCTCAGGATTACAGTTTTTATTAATCCATTCTGCAAGTTGTTTCGGGTTTAAGAGTTTCGGCTGTACTTCAGTCTGTAACACTTCTGTAGTGTCGTTTTCCGGTTCCTCCGGTGTGGCTTCCCTCGGTTCAAATACAGTAGTTTCTGTAATTGGTTCCGCTTCCTCTAGGTGTTCCGGTTCCGGTTGACTGGTGCCGCTTAGTTCCTCCGGTGGTGGAGTAACGGTGGCTTGTTCCTCCGGTGTGGGGAATAGCTGCAATTCCTCACTGAGAAAAATCTCATTCTTAGCGGCTTCTGCTAGACGATTATCGAGTTCGGTTTGAAGGGTAGCGATCGCTCTATCCTTCTCCATTAATTCAAATTTAAGATTATTGATCGCCGTTTCTCCCCCTAGCAGTTCCCCTCGCGCCCGGTCGAGTTCCGACTCAAGCCTTTTGTTAATAGCGTTTACGCTACCCAGTTCTGATGCTAGTTCGCTGAGATGTTTATCCTTCCGGGCTTCTAATCGCTGTAACTCATCCTTAGCCGCATTCCTTAAAGCTTGCTCCTGTTTTAGTTCCAACCTCACCGCGTCCAGTTCATCGGTGAGGGCTGCTACTTTCCCGCGAGAGCTTCCTCTAATCTAATAAAGCGTTCCTCAAATTGGGACGATATTTGAGCCGTGATTGCTTCTAAGTCGATGCAGTTGTCTGACTTGTTCTGATTCTGTTTTACAATCTCATCCCTATCTAGTCTTACTTCCCCATTGGTTAATGCCGCTAGTCCTTCGACTAGGATATCTCTGATGGTTTTGGATTGGTCGTACCCTAGTTTCCCCTGTTGGGATGGATATTTTTCTACTCCGTAAGCTTCAATAGCTGTAAGCAGTTCATCTGGACATCTGAAGTTGAGCAGTTTGTTGGTAGCCATTGTTTTACTCCGTTGTTTTACATTTGTCTTACCTTACCATCATCTTACACGATGTCAGACAGTTTGTAAGACATATAAGTAAGACTCATTAGGATATGTAAAACAACATAAGTAAGACTAATTGTAAGACGGTTGACAGCTAGTAAAACAATCCGTTAGTATGTAAGACATAAAGGTAAGACAAGGAACCAACGGAGTAAAACAAATGAACTACAGAACGCTACAGACCGAACTCAAACGCTACAGAAGCTTAGGCTACACCACTATCAAACTGAATCAGAAGAAAGTCATCTTACAAGCTGAGTATGACCGGATTATGGGTATCAGAGCCGAACAGGAACGGCAACGGGTCTTACAAAGCGGTGAGCTAACCTTTGGGGTTGAAATCGAGATTCTAAACACTGTTGACCGGAGCGCGATCGCAACGGCGTTACAAGCGGAAGGCATCAATGCTGCGGTTGAGGGTTACAACCATATCACCCGCAATCATTGGAAAATTATCACTGATTCTAGCTGCGGTTATGAGGTTGTAAGCCCTATCCTGTCAGGGGAGCAAGGGTTAAGCGAACTCAGAAAGGTTTGTGAAGTGTTAACCCGTCTAGGATGCCAAGTCAATCGGAACTGTGGCTTGCACGTCCACATCGGGGCTGATGCCTTGGGTGTTGACCGGGTAAAATCCACAATCAAACGCTGGCTAGGGAATGAATCACAAAACCTTGATAGCATTCAACCCCGTTCACGACGCGGAACCTCAAACATCTACTGTCAACCCCTAGCCTCGACCATGAGAACCGACTTAATAGATGAGTGTCAGACAATCAATGAATTGGTAAGACTACAAACAACACGGTATAGCAAACTCAATCTACAATCCTACCGGACACACCGGACAATCGAATTCAGACATCACGCAGGATCAACCAACGCTACAAAAATTACGAACTGGGTTAAGTTTCTGTTAGACTTCTGTACTAACGCAACACCGGAAACCGCTACAGCAACAGACTTTGATTCACTTTTTGCTAACAACAATATCGCCCAATTCTACAGACAACGGCGGCTACAACTGGCTTAATAATCAAAGGGGGGTTATCTTCCCCCCAACAAACCTAATAGAGAGGACACAAGCAATGGCAACCTACAGACTGTTTGACGACTCGCTAACCGTCACCGGAACCCCGGAACAAATCACCCAAGCCCTATGGGACAACTGCCGAGCGCATACCCCTATCAATAGCCTTCAGGAGTTCATGGCATGGCAGAAGGAAACCGAACGGCAATACTCAGGTAAAACCCTCGATATCACAAGCTTTGAGACGTTTGTTAACTCCCTGGTAGATGTTGGGTTTCTAGTTCCGTTAGGCGCTTAGTAAGATTGATAAGTCAATTTGTCTTACATGATGTCTTACCTATAAGTAAGATTGATTGTAAGACGGGTTGACAAAGTAAAACAGAATCAGATATGATGTAAGACATCGGGGTAAGACGCAACAAAAACCCTGAGAACGCCACACAGTAAACAGCTTAGGAGTAAGACAATGCTTTTCACTCAACACATTAACAGTTTGACCACTTCAGTTAGCAACATTCAAAACCAGATTGACGAATTAGAAGTCCAACTCAAGGAACTGCGGAACAATAAAGCCAATTTAGAAGCCGAACTCCAGACAGTCCTGACGTTAGAGGGAGCCGCCGAAAGTGCCTTGAGTCAGTCCCAAAGTTTCATTAACGCCGCCGAATCGTTGGGACGCTATGACCTGATCGAAACCTTCTGGACTGCCTTGGACAGCTTACAGAACGGAGCGATCGCTATCCTCCCAGAAACACCGGAAACCGTTAACCAAACTGAATCAGAACCCACTAACCCAACTGAACCGGAACCCAACGCGATAACGGTAGAAGCCACTGAACCCGATAATCAATCTGACAATCAATCTGATACCCAATCTGAAAGCCAATCTGATATCGAACCCCGTCCCCTTGCATCCGTTGGATCATCAGGCTTTAATCCGTCAACGGCTGACTTAGACACCCTGAAACGATGGGTGAGAAGTTACCAAGACGACAATAAAACCCGTCAGCAAGGCAGTTTAACCCGACGCAGCACTTGGGAACACGCGGCTAAGTCCATCCCCCTGAATAACGGCTAGGAACACCACAGGGGGACTATTCCCCCTAAGTGTAAGACTGATAAGTTAAATGTCTTACTTGCTGTCTGACATATAAGTAAGACTAAAGTAAAAACTTGTAAAACAGGTTGACAGAGTAAGACAGATTAGTTATGATGTAAGACATAGAGGTAAGACAAATGCCTCTACAAAAACCAAGAGATAAGCGGTCTGTCTGGACAACTTACCCGCTTATCTCCCTACAAACCCTAATAAAAGGATCTAAAACAATGGTAGCTCAAATCAATCAAGTCGCGATTACAACTGAAATCGTCAAATCTTACACCTCTGACTTTGACGGTACGACATACGACACGATCCAGATGACCTATCCTGACGGTACAACTGAAACCCGCACCGGATGGGTAGAGGAAAACTTAGACGGTGAAACAACTTTCTACTTACGAGCTTCTAAAGGAACCGTTTTAAATTCCGCCTGGAAATCCACACAGAATAATAAATGGTTAATTGCTTATAAACACCTTTGGATGCAGCGTTATCAAGCCGAATGTAAAGCCTTTCAACAGTCAATGGACACGCTTGCTCACCCGGAATTCTACACACCGGAAGAATACGCTCAAGCTAAGGCTGACTTAGGCTTCTAAACACAATCTAGGGGGTGAAATTCCCCCTTCTAACGCTTCACAAAACATCAATTAAACAGGACTAAAACAATGGGTAAACTATTAAATGCAGTCGTTAAATACCCCGCAGGAAAAATACTCGACACCAAGTATGGGGAGAAGGTAAACGCTGTTTTCGATTGCGGTGGAGAAGAGATTAAAATTTGGGCTGATGCTAACACCCAGAAAGCGGAATTACTCAAAAGCTTAACCAAAGGCGAACAGCGATTAATCCTTGACGATAACGGAAAATACAAGCTTTTAGAAGATGAACAAACCGCAAAAACTAACGGCAATGGTAACAGCAATGGCAACGGAAAAGCTAACAGCAATTATGAGCCAATGAGTGATGATAAAAAACGAGCAATCGCTACTTATATCAAAGACATGACCGGGCTTTATGGCTTCTGTTTGGAACAAGCTAAAGCTTTAGATTTAGAAAAGGATTTAGAATTGCCACCGGAAGCTATTAAGGACGTGGCTACAACGCTTTTCATCACGTCCCAACGTCACTTTAATCTGTAATCAATTGGGGGGGAATGTTCCCCCTTCTAACCCTTCACAAATCAACATTATGAAAAACGAAATCAAACCGATTAACTCTCAGAAATTGAGGGATAAGGAAGCCTTTAAGTGTGATTTGGATTATCTCTATGGACAAATTGAGGAACTACTGCGGAATGACTGCTTAGAGGCATATCCAGAGCTATCCTTTGCACTTCAGGACGTTAATGAACTGATTGAAAAACTCGACATTGATATTGATTACTACCAATACTAAAAGCAATGAACAGATTCGAGCAAAACTGCCTTGAGAGTGAGGAACTAGCAGAGGACTTTATCATCAACAATATCGAGTTAATTGATGTTGGAGAACCTGAATTCTGCAAGTTTGAACGTGCTATTAAATTCGATGGTACAACCCCTATTGAATGGATTGAAGTTTACGGGTTTAAGTTGGGGAATTGGGGTTTAGTTCCTTCAGAAAACGACTGGCAACTTTACCACATCCGAGAAGGGAAGTTTATGACACTGCTACCCTTTACCCTTGCCAACGGATTGAAAGGATTGAAGATTCTAGTCGCTTTATTTGGTGAGGAATTCACAACACCCCCAATGGGAACTAAACCTTATGCAAAAGCTTATCGACGGGCTTATAAGTTTGAGAAGTATTGCGCTGCGGAACTGATAGACCGCTCCTATCTTTTTGATGATGACGATGATGATAGCAATGATTATGAAGACGATTAATTAATTAGAATTATAGCAATTAATCCACACATTTCTTGATATTAATTGCTATAATTATTACAATAGAAAAATCCCTCGCAGTGCTGAAACACTCAGGGAATGTAAACACTCGATTAGTGAGGTTCACCATGAATAATACTTTAACAAGTTTCAATTTCAAGTCTACAGAAATTCGGATCACTTTTGAAGATAATCAACTCTGGTGGGTAGCTGCCGATGTCTGTGATGCCCTTGAAATTATTAGTCCATCCCACGCTTTAACCCGACTGGACGAAGATGAAAAGGGTATCTTTTCAATTACCACCCTTGGCGGTGAGCAGAAAATGTGTTGTGTCAACGAGTCAGGACTGTACTCGTTAATTCTCTCGTCTCGGAAAAAACAAGCCAAGGTGTTCAAGCGATGGGTAACTGGTGAGGTTCTCCCCTCCATCCGTCAAACAGGTAGTTACAATTCAAAACCCGTTGAATTACCATCACCTCAATTAATTAGTGATGCCTTAGTAGCAGTATTCAAACCGACTAATGTTGACCCTAAATTAATATCTGGAATCATTGCCAATAACATTGGGAAAACCTACCCCGCTTTGATTCCAGCGATGGAAGATGCTAAGAAAAATCTAGCCGTTGAGGTGACGGAACAGCTTTTAACTCCTACGGAAATCGGGTTAATTCTCGAACAGAAAACAGGACAAAAACATTCAGCAATTAAAGTCAATAGGATTTTGGCTGAAAAAGGATTACAACAGCCTAACCCTGGAAAGGAACCCGCTTGGTTGCCTATTGGATCAGGGATGGAGTTTAGCAAGTTAATCCTGAGCGCTCAGAAAGGCCCTAAAGACGCAATCAGACAGCAATTGAAATGGTATCCGAGTGTTGTTGACCAATTGGGTTAGTTCTCGTTTCAATCCCATCCTTTGCGGTGGGATTCATTTTTTTAGGGTACACAAAAACTCTGAAACTCAATAAAACCGTACCCTAAATGAACCCAACACCCAAACATTTAGGGTACAACAACACCCCTCAAACCCAGTAAAAACGTACCCTAAACGAGAACTATGGCACGACGTAAGCAGACTGATGAACCCCTAACGATTGAGAGGGTCATCCAGTGGGCTGTTACCCTTTCCCCTGGACAGCGACGGGAATTGATTGATGGACTATTGGCTTTAGATGAACTTTCAGAGGAGAGCGAACGCCACACTCCCAACACCAACGATGGCAACGGCGGGGGGACTGGTAGAGGGAGCATTGAGAAGAAAACGATTAACGGTTGTGGGCCGTATTTGTATCTCAGGTTTTGGAGTGGGGGGAAACACAGGTCAGTTTATCTCGGTAAGGCAAAGGATTGAGCTTAACCTTTAATTGATACACTAGAATCAGGAGCATAACCCCATAATCTTCTGAAATCGGTGTATCAATTAAAGGGTATCCCTAATGTGGCTAAAATACGGCATCGACGCGGACAAAAGCTTAATATCTATTGATGACGTTGAACGAGGGAAAACAGATCTAAAATGCCCATATTGCGATGGAACCTTGACCGCTAAGAAGGGGAAAATCAAAGTTCACCACTTTGCTCATACTCAAGAAACTTGCCGTGAGGTGAATCGAGAGGGAGAAATACCCTATCTTCCTCTATATGACAGCTTTAACATTAACCTTACTCCCAAGGAATTTCAACAACTTAAAGACCTTTGGAATCGCTACGGAATTCAGGATTTAGGAATTTATAAAGATGAAGTACCTAGCATTTTCATCAAAGACAAACTATTAGAATTTAATCGATTTAGAGGCTTATACCAATTCACAAAACTGGGTAAAATTCCGGTTTGTGGTTTATCGTTAAATTTGTTTAACCAAGTTCAGGAGACATTGATACTAGAAAAGCTTCAGCAATTAGAAGGCGATGCGGAAAAAGCTTACCGGAAAAGCTTTCCGAACCTTAATCAATGCTTGAGTGATTTAGAAATCTATCGGGCTGAATTCCGAAAAGTCCTATCAAATCAACTTTATTATTTAGAAATTAATATTAAGAATTCAGAGCGAACAATCTATAAAATAGGAGTAACTCAGAGGGATGTAGAAGCCCGTATAGAGGAAGTTAGACGAGATTTAAACAAGCATTATGAATCATTCAGTGTTAAGGTTTTAGGTACTTGGAAACATCGGGGTAACGTTGAGAAATATTTTAAGTATAAATATGAATCCTTTAACTTTCCCATCGAAAGCTTGACTGAATACTTTGCTTTTAATGAACAGGAAGCTAAGGCTGTATTGAGTGATTTAAGAAGGATGAAACCTAAAGTTTTATCTTCTATTGAAGAGGATATTTTAAATAAAAATCTTAATAAAGTCGAGCGATTAATTGCAGAACAGGAACGGCAAAAGCGACGCTCTGAAGCTATTAAATTAGGAATGGAACGGGCTAAAAAATGGGGTCAGAACGTTGGACGACCCCCTACCCCTGAGAGTGTAGAGGAGTTTTTAAACAAGCCATCATCCCAGAAAATCATTGCAGCACTGGATGAGGGGTTATCACTGCGGAAAACTGCGGAACAAGTCGGGGTATCTGTTAACACAGTCAGGAAGGTAAAAGCACTGATAGAAAAGGATTGATTTTTTAATCCCACTTGCGATCGCAACACCCACGCCCTAACAATTCCCTTAACGGGTGTGGTGATTAGTGAAGGTCAACAGACACGGGAAAGCCAAGATACTCAGCCATGATGAAATCCAGATCCTATTTAACGAGGGCTTGCACAATCTCAGAGATAGGGTGATTTTTGCTGTCTGTTTGTTCACCGCCGTTAGAATCAATGAAGCTGTTACCCTATACACTCAGGACGTTTATGATCGTCGCGGTCATGTCCGACCGGAACTAACTTTTAGGAAGTCCAACACCAAAAGGAAACTCGCTACTCGAACGATTCCGGTACTAGATGAACTGAGAGGATACTTAGAACGATATAAGCCAGAAGCGGGTAAAATTTGGTTGTTTCCCGGTGGTATTTTTCGAGAGGATCAGACCACTCATATTAACCCTGACTCTGCCTCACGGGTTCTCAGAAAGGCATTTGAGCGAGTGAATATTGATGGAGCCAGTAGCCATAGTATGAGACGGACGGCCCTAACCCAGATGAGCAACGCTGGCATCCCACTCAGAACCATTCAGGAGATATCTGGACATCGGAACCTTGAACAATTGCAGAATTATTTAGAAATTCAACCGGAGCAAGTCAAGGGAGCGATCGCCACTTTATCAATGCTTTCCCCTGTCTCCATATCCTCTGACAAAATAAGCTTATTTCCCGACTCACCGCCCCGGAAAAACTTTGATCTTCCACAGGTTTAGGAAAATCAGTCTTTCGGGTAGCCACCGAGATACGTGCAAAATGGGACAGGTTGTAACAAATTATTACAAGCAATCGCTGTAACCCTTACAGAGAGGGGCTTTGAATTGCTACTTTGCACTTGGTAACAGCTTCGCCATACAGCACTTTTAGCTAAATATCCCCCAAGGGTTCCTGATTCAAAATCTCACGATATTGTCGCCACTGGGGTAAATACTGATCCATATAAGCTTGAAAACGTTCGTTATGATGTCTTTCTAACAGGTGAACTAATTCATGGACTAAGACATATTCAAGGCACTCAATGGGTTTCTTGGCTAACTCCAAATTTAACCAGATACGACGCGCTTTAATATTGCAACTTCCCCATTTAGTTTTCATCTTTTTAATACCCCAATCTGCCACTTGTTCGCCGATAATAGATTGCCATTTATTGAGTAAATCTGGTATTTTTAATTTAAGTTGTTCTCGATACCATTCCCTTAAAACTAAGGCTCTATTTTTAGAAGATGTACCCGGATTAACAAATAACTGAATGGTGCTATGATTAATAATAACAACTTCGTGCTGTCCGGGGCGTTCAATGACTTCCATTCGATACCGATGTCCAAAAACATAATGGCTTTCACCCGCCACCATTTCGCGTTTCGTTTGTCGGGGTTGCGCTTGGAATTTGGCTTGGTGTTTTTTAATCCAAGACAGTCGAGAAATGACGGCTAACCGGATATTATCATCGGTTAATTGTAGGGGTGCAGCAACACGAACAGAACCATCTGGGGGATAAACCCCAATATGCAGGTTTTTGATGGACTTTCGCACAATTTGAATCGGAATGTCTCGGATAATTATATTGGTTTGATTGTCCAGTTTATTGATACTCATTTTGGTTTTTCACTAGCTCTAGGATATCGGGGACATTAAGATTGTTTTCACCGATAACTGCGCGAATGGCTCTCTCAATTTCCCGTTCTTTAAAACGATTGCCGATCCAACCTTCTTTTTTAGTAGAGCGTACAGCCGTATCAATAGAGAGGGCTAGAGCTTCATCTTTTCTTAAGTTATCATAGAGCGAACGCTTCCCCGGAGTATCTAAAGAGGGAGGATAATTAGACTCAGCAAACCCTTCGGATTGAATGATTTGTTTTGCCAGTTGTTTGACCTGTTCCAGATACTCTTGATAACTAATGGCTTCCTGTCGGCGTTGCTCAATTAAAGCTTCCAATAATTCTGACATTTCCTCATAATATTTAGGATTAACGGGACTTTCATCCAGGATAATTTTTCTCATGTTATTTTCAATGGTTTCGGCAACGGCTCCCGGATTTTTCTTTAACCCTACTGGCAAATTTTCTATCGCACTTGTCCCGTTATTTACAATTAATTGAATTAAGCCTAAATCTTCAAAGTTTGAGATAATTTCACTGGGTTCGGCGTGGATGTAAGTGTCTAGCAAATGACGCATGGCGGGTTCGTAGAGTTTCATATCTAAATAATCCCCACTGGCGATTTTAACTTCATCTCGCATCTTGCTATAATGCTCAACTTCTGCTTTAATATTGTTAGCTTCAGTGTTAGTATAACCCGCCTCTATCATCTCATTGGCGAGGTTGGCATAGGCGCGAATTAAAGCATTAACAGCTTGATATAAAGCAACTCGTTTCGGTTCGTTATTAGCTAAGGCATTTTTATCGCGGGTATCTGGGGTACAAAAATAATGTAAATAATCTTGGCGATGACGAGGAAGGGGGACGAGTTCACATAAAGCTCTAACCATTTCTAGGGTTTCGTCGAGGCGTTCTTTTCCTTTTTCCAGGCGATTTGTTAACAGTCCTACGATATCGTCTGCATCATAACCTTCTAAGGCGCCACTGGTGTAGTCTGTGATTGCCCCTTTTAGTTTTTTAAACAAGTCTTTATAATCGACAATATAGCCATATTCTTTATCGTCTCCATCCAAACGATTGACGCGACAAATGGCTTGAAATAAACCATGATCTTGCATCTTCTTATCAATATAAAGGTAAGTCGCGGGGGGAGCATCAAACCCGGTTAAGAGTTTATCAACAACGATTAATAAGCGCATTTGTCCGGGTTCGTGAATAAAGCGGTTTTTAACGTCTTTCTCGAACTCTTCTACTCGATACATGGCTTTATCTTCTGAGTCGTTGAAATAGTCCGCCAACATTTTCCGATAAATGGCATATTGGTTTAATTTCTCGGTGAGTCCTTCTCCGGTTTCTTCTCCTTTAATATCAGATGGGGCAGGTTTATAACTGGTAATAATCGCACATTTGTCTTTGAATTCCGTGTGACTAAACAGTTCATAAATTTTGCAAGCTTGATAAATACTGCCACAAACTAACATGGCATTACCCCGTTTATCCATAAGACGGGGTTTGGTTTCCATATCTAATAAAATATCAGCAACAATTTGCTCAAGGCGGGACTTACTGGAAAGGAGTTTTTGCAGCGTTCCCCATTTCTGTTTGAGTTGGGTTTTTGCTAAATCAGATAACCCCCTGGTTTTGGCATCAAACCATTGATCTATTTTCGTCTGGGAGGTCAGTTTTTGGTCAATATCGCGGGCTTCATAGCGCAAATCAAGTACAATTTTATCAGCTACGGCTTGGTTAAATTTATAGGTGTGGATATAATTACCAAAAATTTCAATACTGCGTTGTTTATCTTGTTTGAGTAAAGGTGTACCTGTAAACCCAATAAATACGGCATTGGGTAGGATCTTTTTCATGGCGGTGTTAAGTTTTCCTGACTGGGTACGGTGACATTCATCGACAAAGACAAAAATGTTACATTTGGGGGTAAAATCACTGGGAATTTGCAGAGTTTTGATAAATTCATCAGTGGCTTGATTTTGGGTGGTTTCCTCCCGGTTGCCAAATTTATGAACTAAAGAACAAATTAACCAGGGGTTTGTTTGGTTGAGGGTATTGATTAAATCACTCCCGCTTTTAGTTTTATAAATTTCCTCATCTACTCCTTGAAAAATGCCTTCGATTTGGTCGTCTAGTTCGGTACGATCTGTAATAATTAAAATTCGGGCATCTGTGGTGTTTTCCCGTATCCATTTGGCTAACCAGACCATTGTTAAGCTTTTTCCTGAGCCTTGGGTATGCCAGATGATGCCTCCCTCCCCTCGTTGGATGTGTTTTTGGGCGGCTTTAATTCCGAAGTATTGGTGATGGCGACAGGTTTTTTTAATGCCTTTATCGAAGACAATAAAGTTATGAATAAAATCTATAAATCGGGTTTTATTACACAACCGAATTAAAGCACAATCTAATAAATTATCCCCATTTTCATAGATAGAATTAGACAGGTATTTTTTATCTAAGGAATCTGTTTGGTGATTATAGTCGGGGTTTTCTTCTTTCCATTCTAGGTAATATTTTTCTGAGGTTTCGATAGTTCCATAGCGGAGTCCTTGGGTATCGTTTCCCGCCATAACTAACTGTAGGGTGGTGAAAAAGGGGCGGATAAATTCTTTTTTCTGGTTATCAAGGTTTTGGCGGATACCTTCACTAATGGAAACAATAGAGCGTTTGAGTTCGAGGATACCGAGGGCGATACCATTAATATAAAGAACAATATCGGGGCGTTTATTGAGTTTGCCTTTAACGGTGACTTCTTCTGCTAGGGAAAAGTCGTTATTTTCGGGATGTTCCCAGTCTATTAACCAGATAGTTTGTTTTTGTTCTCCGGCTCCTTCTTTAACTTTAATTCCGTAGCGAAGTAAGCTATAAACGGCTTTATTAGCATCATAAAGGTTTTGGATTTCTCCCAAGGTGGCGGCTTTATCGAGTTTTTCCAAAGCGTTATTAATTAAGGTGTTGTTAATGCCTTGGTTACTTAACCATTGGCTTAATATTTCGGTTTCGATGTTGCGGTTATTTTTTCGATATTCCCAGTTACCCAGATAAGTGTAACCGAGTTGGGTTTGAAAGAGTTTAATCACTCGATTTTGAGTTATAGTTTCCCTTTGTCCGACGTTGCTCATGGTATTTTATCCTAAAAATAAGTTGATTTTTTCCTTTTGAGTAATTAATAATAAGCTGTTAATTTTAGTTGTTGCTATCTGGGGTTACGGGTTCGTAGGGATCTTCATAGTGAATGACTTTTCCGCGCAGGGGATGTTCAAAATTAAGGCGTGTTTTCCCGGTTAATAGTTCTTGCATCATTCCCTGTTTAATAGATTGGGTTTTGGCGCGACGTTTTTCTAATGCGGTGATTTCACTGTCTATGTCTGAGAAAACTTGAGCGATCGCTTTTTGTTCTTCTGAGTTCTGAGAAATTACGACACTTACCTTGTTTAGATGCGCTGGCCCAAAGTTTAACTGTGCCGAACCAGTTGCTTGTTTTCCAATTTGAGCTTTAAATAAATCAGACTGCAAGAAAAAATAAAGATATTGATTAGTGGTTTTATGACAATTAGCTTTAAATCTTATGGTGCTGGTATTCATGCAGAGTGGTAAGTGTTCAGGTAGCGCAAATGCTAACTTCTCATGAAATTTGTCTATTGTAACCCCTGAAGATGCGATTAGAATATCTCCAACATCAACCAGAAAATGCTTGTAACTGCCAAATGCTTCACTCACTGATATATATCGATTAGTTGTATCCAGAGTTAATTTACCTCTAAAAATATTAGTTCCATTAAGCAGTTTTACGCCAGATTGTGCAAATTGATAGTTACGAACACCAGGGCCTTCTTGAAACCAAGCTATTTCGGGTAGTTGTTTAACCTCCCAATCTTCAGGAATTACCCCAACCTCACTTTTTTTATAACCCTTTCCCTCACCAAACCCCGGTAAGCGTGTCTTACCCGTGAGGAGTTGCTGCATGGTTGCGGTTTTGATGTTGCGCTTTTTGGCGATGAGTTTATCCAGCGCGGCAATTAGGGCATCTACATCAGAGAGGGTTTGTGCGATCGCTTTTTGTTCTGGAAGGGGTGGGAGAGGTATGGCAAAATTTCTAACAACTTCAACATTTAAATTTTGTACACCTGCACCTGCAAATAATCCATTTCTTGCCAAAAATTTATATCGTCCACTATTAAGAAGGTAGGCAATCCAATAACTATCTAGTTTTTGATATTTAGGCTTGATTAAAGTTAGACTAACATATATGGCAAACTCAAAGTTATCTTCAATTACACCAGCTTCTCCTATTCCTGCACCTACTCTTGTATAAAGAATATCTCCTTTTGTTGGCTTATTATGTTTCGTAATTTGAGCAAAAAGTTCTTTGCTTATAAATTTATAATTATCATATATAACTCTACCATTTTGAACATTTTGTGCAGATAAAAAAGGTTTTCCTGTTGTCTCCGTTACATATTTAGGTGTAGCAGCAACACCACAAGTAATTACTTCAGTAATATTTATAAACTTATCCACTTCCCAATCTTCAGGAATCACCCCCACCTCAGTTTTTTTATACCCTTCTGGCAATTGATAATTATTAATTAATTCCATGACACCCCCATCCTTTTTAAATGCTCATCAACTCGACTTGATAAAACCTCAACCTCATCCATTAACTGCGGTAAAGGTTCAGCATAACGTTCTTCTAACTCCTTAATTCGACTGGCTAACTGTTGCGTTACCCGCTCAATTTCTCCCATAATCCTCCCCTCTAACGTCGCCCCCCATTTATCATCAATCACCAACGTTTTTATCTCATCCTCTGTTAATTTTCGATACTGAGCAAATACCGCCTTATCTAATGTTGTTTGAGCATCTTTGAGCTTTTTCTTCATTGTTTCCTCTTGCTCAAACAGCTTTAAGCATTGCTGTAAAATTAAACCATCATCCTGTTCAGTTGATAACTCTAAATCCTCAAAGATTGATAATTGTTTACTGCCATCTATTAACTTTTTAACATTATTTTTTGTCACCTTTCCCGCATCCGTTTGAGCATCAACTAACGCCCCCTCTTCCCCCGTATGCTCCTCAATTAAGGCTTCTAATTCCTGAGTAATCGCATCTAAATCTGTTTGCAGTTGATCAATTTCCTGCTGTTGTTGAGCAAAATATCGCGCCACAATTAAATCGGGGGGAATTAAATCCGCTTTATACTTTTGCTTATCGATGATTAAATCCGGTGCTTCTTTCAACTTCTCCCCTTTTTTTGCCTCCAACTTCCGTATCACATTCCCCGCTTTCCAACCCTCTTGTACCAGGATATAAACATCATCCTGCATGGTTTCCTCCCAGTAGTCCATCAATAACTGGTAAATATCATATTTATCTAGTAATTCAGCTTTAACAAATCGCTTAAGTAAATCTTCAGATAATAGGGTTATGAGTGCTTTGGGTTTATCCCCAATGGCGATATTTTTTAATCGGTCTTCGTAATCATTTCGCCACCCTTGATAAAGGGCTAAAGTTAGCTGGGAAAAAGCCGTAAATTCAGGATGATTGAGAATAGTTGTTTTGACCCGACTGGCTTCTACTAAACTCTCACTATATCCTGAGTCTTGACTCGGTGTAAATAACACACTCCGCAATTTCGGAAATACCCGCCAATAGTTTTCTAACGCATCAATATCAACGTTAGGAATTCCCCCGTTTAAGTGGGCGCTGAGGTCGTGAATATCTTCGGGTTCACTAGAGTCAATATAACGGGGAATATTGAGGTTATAATCATTAGTAGCAATTTCTTCTAAACTGACCATGCGACTGTAACGAGGCAGTTCTATTTGATGATTGAACACATCCACAATTTTATGGAGATCCTGACTGCGGAGGCGATTTTTATTGCCATCTTTTATAAAGCCTTTACTGGCATCTACCATAAATAAACCTTGGCGAGTGGCAGCCGTAGATTTATCAATTACAATAATACAGGCAGGAATACCCGTCCCATAAAATAAGTTGGCGGGTAAGCCAATAATTCCTTTAATATAGCCTTGGGTGATTAAATTTTTACGAATACGCGCCTCAGCATTGCCTCGAAATAGAACCCCGTGGGGTAAAATAATCGCGGCTTTTCCTGTACTTTTTAAGGATTTAAGAATATGCAGCAAAAACGCATAATCGCCGTTTTTCTCCGGGGGTACGCCATAGTTAAAGCGATTAAATTCGTCATGGGTAAGGCTGATACCATTACTCCAAGATTTATAGGAAAAAGGGGGATTAGCGACTGCAAAATCAAAGGTTTTGAGGCTACCATCGGGGTTTTTCCAGCCCGGATTTGAGAGGGTGTTATCTTTCCAAATTTCTGCCGTTGGGTAGTTGTGCAGAATCATATTCATCTTTGCTAAAGCGACCGTTGCGTTATCCATTTCTTGACCGTAAATCGTTAAGCCATTAGGCGCTTCATTGGCAAGTTTTAACAATAGAGAACCAGAGCCACAAGTAGGATCATAAACCGTTGCATCCTGCATGGTTTCGGGAGTAATGCCGACTACTTTAGCTAATATCCGTGACACCTCTGCGGGAGTATAAAACTGTCCTTTACTTTTACCGGATTCTGTGGCAAAATGACGCATCAGATATTCGTAAGCATCCCCTAGTAAATCATCGCCTTCGGCACGGTTAGCACTTAAATCTATCCCCTCAAAAATCCCTAATAGATTCGAGAGACGATCTACCATTTCCTTACCCTTGCCGAGTTTATCCTCATCGTTAAAATCGGCAACATCAATGACACCTTTTAAGCCATTTTCTTCAGCTAATTTACCAATAGCTTTATTAATTTTATCTCCGATTTCCTTATTATTTTTTAGGGCTAATAAATCCTTAAACGATGCGCCATCAGGAACAACAATAACCGCGTTGGGGTCGCCTGCATATTTATCAGAAATATATTTCATAAATAACAGGGTAAGGACATAATCTTTATACTGGGAAGCATCCATACCCCCCCGTAATTCATCACATCCCGCCCATAATGAGCTATATAGTTCAGTCTTTTTTACGGCCATTGGTGATTAGAAATTGTAATCGTGTCTATGGTTTCGCTGGCGACTCCCAGAGTACACAACCTTAATCATAAGCCCCCTTTGGCACGAAACCGAGATTCGTGTAATTTTGTGCAACAGAAACCGCAAAAGCCATACATAGTAACAGTTTCAGTTTATTCTGTCCCCTGGTAGCAGTCCCGTACTGATCCAGCGACATCAATTTGGTGTCTACTAACTGATAGACAGGTGTAAACTAACTGATAGACACTGTAAATTTACACCCAAGTAGACAGATGAAAATCAAGGAACTACAGGAACGCTACGGGCTGAAAACACGGCAATCAATCTATGATTGGATAAAAGCTGCAAACCTTACACTACCGAAGGATGAGCGAGGTCACGCTTATGCTACACCGGAACAAATTGAAACCCTAGACCAGCTATCCGAACACCTAAAAAGTGGGGGAACATTAGGGACTTTCACACCCCTGTCTAGTCCACAAATTTACACCTCGATAGACAGTCAGATAGACACCTCTGAAGCTTCCACTGTCTACTCAGCAATAGACACTGTAAATTTAGCAGAAGACAGTCCGATGGTCATGCTTGAGAGGTTGGTGGGTGCTATAGCCGCTAACATTCAACCCCGTTCCCCCCTGTGGTTTCATGAGGAACTGGAGAAAGCGAGTAAACAAGGCTGGATTCTGTCTACCAGTGAGGTAGAGTCACTGATAGGAGTTAAACCCAAAGGTGAAATATTCCACCGGGGCGGGTGGGAGTTTGTCAGAGCGGGTAAGATTGGGAATCAAGGAGCATGGAAGGTTAACAAATTATGAAACTATTTATAGGTTTAATTTCTTTATTATTATTGTTTCAAAATGTCGCACTAGCACAACTTGATAATCAACTTTTGGGAACAGTTATCAGTATCGGTGATGGGGATACAATTAGAGCTAACGTTAATAACAAAGCTATTACAATTCGATTCGGTTGTATTGATGCTCCCGAAATGAAACAAACACCTTGGGGGGAACAATCAAGGCAACGTTTACAACAAATTTTACCGATTGGAACTCAAGTTACAATCCGAGAAATTGATACTGATAAATATGGCAGAACTGTTGGGGAAGTGGTAACGAGTAACACTGGTAGAAACATTAATTTATTAATGGTTTCAGAAGGTCAAGCCGTTGTTTATCGTCAATATCTTAACGGCTGTTCTGCTAATAAAGATAATTATTTAAACGCTGAAGCTAAAGCCAAACAACAACGGTTAGGGTACTGGAATCAACAGAATCCGGTCATGCCTTGGGTGTTTCGACATCAAGGGGAAACAGAGAACGTTAACCCCAGTCCCACTCCCACTCAGTCGAATTTACCCGCTTGCACCCAGTCTGATTGTGATTGCGGTGACTTCAAAACCCAATCTGAAGCTCAACGGGTTTTAGAAGCGTTTCCTAACGACCCCTTCAAACTGGACGGTGATAAGGATGGCGTTGCTTGTGAGTCACTGCCCTAAGTGATTGAGAATTGGAATTCTAATCACTCAGTCTAGAGTTGAACAGAACCCGCCGTTACGCTTGAGTGTGCCAGAAATTTTGTTATTTTAGGATTGAACATCTATTTTTTAGAGGGACTAAAGTGATGTACTCATTACATCAAACGATTATTCAATTGGCTAATGATGTAGAATCGACCCCAAGCCCAAAATCAAGGGATTTTTTTAGAAGAATTTCAATTGAAATGAAACAATTGGAGGATAGGGGGAAATGGTATGATATCAAGTATCCGCTTAATGGTGAAGACGAGCGTGAGATTCCTGACGGTAATGGTGGAATTATACTTTTAAAATTTAACTGGAGAGGGAACCCCGACTTGAATCAATTACACAAGTTGAGTAATGGTTAAATTTTTAGAAAAAAAGTTGACTTTTGCTATTAATGTCCTATATAACAAAAGTCAACTTTTCAAAAACGGATAGAATGCTTATCAGGTCTACACTTTGGCGGTTTACTCTCCTCACCGGATGATGTAGCCGCCGTCTTGGGTTCTGATTGGGCGATCGCTTAATATCTCTAGTTCAATGTAGACTCTGAAGCCTGGACTTTTGCGGTTTGGGTAAGGCTTTGACCATTGGTTAAGCTTTACCATTCCCTGAGACTGCAACGACTCATAGAACTGTTTAGCCCGTTCTAGTTCCGGTTCAGTTCCTTCTAGTCGCAGATTCATACAGGAGTGACACCCAACGATAGACGACACTGAACACCTTTAAATTGAACGAGTTGAAATATTTTAGCCGCTAAATCTTGGCGTTTACGAACCCATAATCCGTTTTCCAAGTGCCATTTCCAACACCAATACTCATAATTTTCTACCCTGCCGTCCTGTTCCAAAAAGTTCATCAGTCGGTCTAATTGGTCTGGATGCCAGAGTGAATCTAAACTACTTCCTATAACCTCATCCGGTGGCTTCCCGTTGGTTGACTGTATAAGATTTGAACAAGCTAATACTTTAGATTCTCTAATACGGGTGATTGCTGCGGACTCAGAACAGTCCTCTATTGCTACTAACAAGTCTCGGTTAGTTGCGTTATCAATGTCCTGCTTAGAAGCCAATTCAATCATAAGCTTATCGTTTAATTTTAATGGGTTTACTTGCTTTTCTTCATTATGTAAATTAGCGAGTTTGGGTGATATATTAAAGGGTCGTTTGCACCCTTTCCATCGGAGTTGTATAGGTTGCCCAAGGTTGACCGCACTTTTAATTAAATCTTTAATAGATTCTTCTAAGAAATCCTCAGCATCATTTCTCGTTTTAGCCCAAATAACCGGAATTGATTTGCTTAAATCTAAAGTCATCCCACAGGGTAAATAATCCTTAAGTTCCATTGGTTGTCTTCTCCTTTTTGGGACATTTTTTGCAAAGTTCTATCAGTTCATCCTCTGTTGACCCGATTGTATTGGCAATTCTTAAAAGTTCTATTTCTGATGGATGTTCACCGTTAGCAAGTTCCTTTAATCGTTTTTTAGATATTTTTGAATCCTCTAAAATTTCAAAATTATCTAATACTAATTGGGCTATCGATTCATAAGTAAGAGGTTTGGGGGCTTTGTATCCAGCGTTGACTACCACCTCCTCAATGTGATCGGCAATGTACTGGGACATCGACACCCGCAACGGGACAACATACTGCTTAAGGGCATCCCTAACCCATAACGGTAAAAATACGGTGAGACGGACTCTTGAGAATGGGTTATCAGACATAGCACAGTTAACATATCTACCCCTTTATTATCACCTCACCACGCAACCTAGAGCATGAGTGTGTAAACATTTATTACAACTTACATAGTTACTTACACAACATACAATTATGTGATATGTTTTAATTCATAGCTTAACTAGCACTCTGAGATACCACTGAATGCACTCTCAGAGAACACTCAGAACCCACTGAGACACCGAACCTCGACAAACCTATAGCAAACCTAGCCTTACCCTGTGGGGGATGGTAAAGGGCATTTATTCACCACTAATCACCCATAGGAGGTGACTTAATTTGACCGCAACAATAGAACCCGAAATCATTCCCAAAGGAAGGCGGGTTAAACTCAAAACCACTAGACGGGGTGACATTCCTTACATCGACAAAAAGGAACTAGCTACCGAATTAAACCGCAGTCGAACAACCTTAAGCCAGTGGGAGGAGTTATTGATAAAACACTCCCCAGACTTCCGACGCTTCTACAATCCGGGTTCCCCCTGGAATGACTTTCAAGCTTATTGCTTAGAGATTATTAACGACTGGAGAAATGGCATCAAAACTCGAAAATTACCACCGGATGCCTACCAGAATTACATCACCGAGAACAGTCAATTATTCACTTTAGAGGCTTATAAAAATGTCATCCAACAACAACACCAAACCGACTCAATTATCGACTCTGCAAAGCTTATCGAAGCAGCTTAAAGTTAACGAAAAAATGTTAATTAAGACCGCTATTGACTTGGGACTTGACCCGGACAATTTAACGGAAGGTGAAGGCGTGGCAATCGCGCAACACCTAACCGGAAACAAACCCCAAAAGCTTAACGGAACAGTCCCCAAAACAGAAGCACCGGAATCATTCAGCATTGAGGACTCAGAGGATTTTATTAATTGGGAGGATATCGAAAACGAGTTAGGGGACGGGGCTTTAGCCTTGGTGAACGAACTCGGATTAGAACCCGAAGCGATTACCCGTTCTGATTTGGCGGCATTAAAGGAACTCGCTCTAAGTAATCCAGTTGCAGAAGACATGATGAACCATATCTCTGCCGTTGGTGGTTTATCTAATGGTTTAGTCGATGAATATATCCGACAACAACGAGACAATGCTCAAGCCCTTGCAGATGCCGGAAATATTGAATTTGCTAAAACTTTATTACAGGGACAAATGGAGGGAATTAAGCAAGTTGTAGGACTTCAAAATTTGTTAGCTGAAGACTTCCAAACTTCAATTCAACAACGCATTGAAGAACTGGGAAAACGGGGGAAGGAACGTCCAAACGAACTGATAAAGGACTTGGGAAAACAGGCAACAGTTGCCCAACAAAGCAGTCAGAAATCGACAACAATTCGACACAACAAACTGGATTTAGTCGGGCTGAAGTCGAAAGTCTCAAAGCAGAAATAGAACAATTAAGAAAGGCGGTTCAACTGATTGAGAACCGTCTCTCTGACTGCCAAAACAATAATTTTGAGGAATTATCGATGAGACACATTTTAACACAGTTCAAGCGCATTTTGAAGCAATTAGAAGCCATTACACCCGACTACTATGATGGTTTGGTCATGCAGTGTTTAGGGAGTTTTTAAGATGATTTACCTTGATTTTTATCTCCGTATTTGCAAGTATTCGATTTCAATCAATCCCAGATTTATTTGTATCTCCCGATGGAATGCTGATTATTTTGATTCTGATGATATTTTTCTATGGGAATTCAAACGAAAACGTCCTATCCCCAAGAAAAAACCAAACGTTGACACCGACTTTGACCCCATACCCTTTTAGGAGTTTTAATTATGAAAAATATAATCTTGTTCTTTCTCGGTCTGATGGTTGCGTTGTCAATTTTCAACACTCAATTATCAACATCAACAACAACATCACAGCCAACTCCACAGCCAACTCCACAGCCAACAGAAACACCTAACCCGCCTAGAGATGAGTGGTAAATCATGGGAATATTTTCTGCAATTAAAAGTTTTTTCATGGGAGGTGAAAGTGAAAATAATCGCCTCCCTAACCTTAATGAGAACGCTCTTACACCGGATAATTTCACCCCCAATGATAACAACCTTTACACCAGTTCCCAGTTAGTCCGAGAAGCCAATGATAGGGGCTGGATTATCGACAATGAACTGGTAAAACAAAGCAGTCAAATTGCTAAGAACGCCAAACAGAACGCTAAGAACGTTAAGAAGTTCGGCAAAAATTTAAAGGTATTGTCCAAAGCTGAATTATTAACAGCAAAGGAAATGCAAAAAGTTGTCAGTTTGACTGCTTCTACTGATTCCCAGAAGTACGGAATTGTCACCCAAACTCAAAGCCTTTTAGATGCTCAAACCGCAGCCTACACAACGATTAAAGCTAATTACAAAGAAGCTTTAAAACAATCAAACCAAAGGGTAAATGAATCATTGAATGGACTGCAATCTAAACGAGACAAATTAAAAGGGAGGTGATTAATTTATGGCTAGGATATTAAATTTTGTCGGGTACTTCGTGGGGTCAATTTGTACCGTTTCGTTATGTGGTTTAATCAGTCGCTCTAACCCAGTTCTAACCCCTTGGTACTGGGTATTTTTTATTGTATTCCTCTTAACATTAATTGGCTTGGGTTCCTTTTATGGGAGAAGGGCTTATGTGGGTTTACTCAATACATCAGAGGCGGTTATGTTTGGCATTTTAATCATTATGTTTGTTGGCTGCATTTTAGGAGGTGTTGCAGCTTATGTCTAATCCCATTCTTATTAGTAGCGCACTCTGGACACTGACTGGAACAGTGGGCATGATTTGGGGATTGTCGCAACCATTCCCTAGTCCCAACAAATTTTATGGTTTTGGTGTTGGTGCGATCGCGTCAACCATCGGAACAATCCTTTCCTACCCTGCGATGAAACGTTCGGAACGGTCAACACTTCGACAAGACACGGCGGATCAGATATTCGATATTGGGGAAGCTGCAATCATTGAGCGTTATAAGCAGGCTGTGTTTCCAGTTCCGAGAATGCCAGACTTAAACATCCACAATCACATCATGGGGATGATGTCAGATTCTCCAGAATCAGAGGCTTTGGACTTCTACAACTGGGAAGGTTTGAGCGACGAAGCTTCTGGAATTCTAATTGGTGGGAATAGCGGGAGCGCCAAGACTTCACTCGGAGCCGGGTTTGTTGTCGGGAAGTTAACCGCCGTCCGTCCTGCGGAAGTGATTGTTTTAGATATCCATGCCAGTAAAAACCCTATCTGGCAACAGATGGGATTCCCAAGGATTGAGTCGGATGTTGAAAGCATTTATCAGATTCTATGCTGGCTTATTGACGAGGTAGAGCGCCGAAAAAACCAAGACGGCAACCCGATGATCATCTGTCTGGATGAAATTAATGACACCATATCCGAGTTATCCCAACTGGACACAATTAACCCGTTACCCGGCAAGGAAAAACGGGTTAAAACCTTCTCCTATGCAATCAGAAAGTTATCCAACGCCCGGAAGTTTGATATCTGTTTAGTTGGGTTCATGCAAAGCCACAACACAGAAGCCATAGGGATTGATGGGAAGTTCAGAAATAACTTTTTATTAGTGTTGTGCGGTGCAAGTGCTAGGGGTGAGATACAAAATATTTGGAAACATGACGACCCCCGCTTTCTTTATATTCAGAACACAGCTTACCCGGTTGTTATCTCAGGGTCAAACCCTCACACCATCGCACAACACCCAACTCATTCGCATCATTCCCAATACCGCAAAAAAGGCAATGCTCCATCAAGTTTAATCGCTCCTAGGTTCCTTGATAAAACATCAATACCCGACTTTGAAACCGTAGAGAATTATGTTGAGAGGGAACAAGAAACACCCAAGCAATCCCCCAAAACTGCCACGCCTTCACCCTCGTTTGACATCAGGAAACTAGAGAAAACTCCAGAGAACAATACCAACCCAGATGACCGTTTTATGCAGATATTGGAGTTTTGCAAGGTCAATAAATCAGCATCAATCCGTGATATCCAACGTTCATCGGTTGGGCGTGATTTGTCATCCGATGCGGTCAAATATGCCTTTGAATGGTTAGAAAAAAATGGTCACGGGATGACCATTTATGAACGAGTTGGGGGAAGGGTCAGAGTGTCTTTTGTATACGGGTTTCCCACTTAGTTGTCCGGTTGTCACAATCCGTTGTCATACGTTGTCACCCTTTCACAGTGGGTTGTCCGGTTGTCACCCGGTGTCACTGGATACCCCAAAAAACACCCCTATGACCGGGCTTATGACAAGGCATGACACTACGCCCGGTCATGCTGTGACAGGTTGAAAATACAGGATTAATTAATATGAATGGAATAGATTTGTCGAAGTCGAATACACAATCTAGTCAGGATTTAATAATATTAAAATTCTCTGTTATCGGGTGCGTTGGTTTAGCCCTAATAGGTTTTGGAGTCTTCACCTTCACCAATTATCAAAACGGGGTTAGATTGCAGTCACAAGCCACAGGAAAACCTGAGAAGGGGATAACACCTACTCAACCATCGGAACAGCCTTTAGTTGTTATCAGGAAACCTCAGAAGCCTATCATCGTTGAGGAAGGATCAGAAGCTTGGTTTTGCCTTAACAATAACGGCGGTGATGGTTGTCTTGACCGTGAGAGGTTTGCACCGAATTACAAGATTGTTACACCCCCTCGACCTCAGAAAACCTATGAAGATTATCTTGTTCAATATGGGGTTAGAAGTGGAGACTGTGGGAGGTATCTCAATGGCCGTTCAAACTGCTTTTAAAGTGCTTTTAGAGATATCAGTAAATCTAACCAAAACATGAGCAAAAATGTAGTGAAACTATAAGGAAATTTTATAAATCAACCATACGGTCAAGCTGGGAAATTTTCCCAACTTGACTCTATTAGGTTCCTCCGCAAACTCCGCAAACTCCGCAAACTCCCAAAACTCTATGACTACCTATCAAAACTTTATTGGCATTGACCCCGGATTGTCGGGTGCGATCGCTAGGTATCGCCTCAGATTGCGAGTTTTTAGACATTCTGTTCCGTAACTACGGGAGATTTTTTTTGATCATTTGAGCTTGATGATTTGAGGAAGAAGATGCTATGATTAACCACAGAAGAAAACCTGACAAAATCACCCCAAACACTGGGCAACTGTGATTTGTCAGGTTTTTTTGTTTGCTCTAGGGGAACCCTTTAGGGCTGAGGCGTTGCTATTGGCTGAATATTTGAGGAGAAAGCTATCAGCAAAAGTAGCTTAAGTTGTTAACAATTGCACAGATGGGATCTCAATTGCTGAAATCCCTAAACCACTGTGGCAAGGGTATTTCAGGAATTATGAACAATAACCGTAGTTTTGTAGACACCTTTAAATAGAAAGTCAAAATACCTTTATTTGCACTGGTTTCCGGCTTTTGCCTTTTTTTTTGGATCGGCGATTATTGGCTATTTATGGCGATTATTGGCTATTGGTTAATGGCGTGCAAAAAATTTACAAAATTGTGTATCTCGACCGAACATTGACCGCCACTGAGCATGAATGAGGGTGAAGGCGATCACTAATTTCAAATCATGCACTAATCTGTATATATTCTGTGTATATTGAATCGCTCACCAACTCATCCATGCTTTTGGCGGTCGCCATCCCAGACATTCTGCAACGGTTTATAAAGCGAAATTTTTTGCTCATGAATCGCGCATCAAACGGATATTTTTCGTTCATCTTATGACCTCTATACGATCACTCGCCACAAAAAATGATGCAATACTACCTGAATTGATAAAGCTTGGTTTATAATCCAAGTAGTAATTATTTAGGATAGTTGTTACTATGCCACATCCGGTCGGAAAAGAAGTCAACCACGTTATCAACCTCTCACTAAAAATTTCACATGATCTCGATCAGATTCTCAAAAAAAATCAAATCGAGACTAGGAAGTCAAAATCCCAACTGATTAGGGATTTAATTAAAACTCTCGATAAAGAAGCCGCATAACTACTAAAATAGTTACACGGCTTCTAAATTTCGTTTATCTTGTTAAGCCTAACTCCCATACTACTTAAGCACTCTGGTCTGGAAACTTCGATGCTTAAGGGTTTCAGGGGTTTAGGACTACCGCGTACAAGGTAGTACGCCTTTTCAACACATGATAATATTATTATTACTCAGAGTGGCATTCTCTGGGAAAAAAAAATCAAATATATATGGGAATTTTAAAAACGGGAATGATTCTCATATTAAGAATTTAGCTCCCTTTGGCAAATTATCCGATATTCTGGGCTATCTACCGGATACTAGCGGACTAGATCAGGTTTTTCATGTTCCCTTGATAATTCAGATTGTAACACAATTTCCACAATCCCTACCGGAATTATGGGGATTAACGGAAATGGCGATCGCTACGTTCACCATCACCAATAACAACGAACAACCCACCGAAGCGTCGCGGCTTGGTGGGTTTGGTTTTATTTAATTGTCAATTGTTGACTAACTACAGGAGTGAATCTTACTATGAGCTATTATAGCACAAACGACGCAACAGTTAACGCCCGGATTCATCAAAACACAGTTGATATAATTAGAGAAATTCCTATCACTGAAATAGCAGAAAACTTAGGATTAGAACTGAAGAAGTCAGGGAGTGGATTCGTTGCTCTGTGTCCGTTTCATCAAGAAAAAACACCTAGCTTTCACTTGACTAATGGTAAAGGATTTAAGTGTTTTGGTTGTGGTAAAAGTGGAGATAATATCAAGCTTTATCAAAAGCTTACTGGGATTGAAAATTTTAGGGAATCAGTCGAGGGGCTTGCTGGAATGTTTAATATTCCTATCGAGTATGACAACCCTCAACAACAGCAACAGCAACGAATCATCCCCCTAGCAAAACCTAAATTAACAATAGCGACATTTGATAATCCTCCTGATAATGTCGAGGTTAAGATAAGTAAAATTGCCGACGATATAACTGAAGTAAAAACGATTTATCGATATTCCGAAACGCAACGGGTAGAGCGTATTGAGCGTTATAATGCTAATAATAATCGAATTAAATTCACTCTTCCCCATAGAGAGAAACCAGATCACAAACACCTATTCCCATATCATGTTGACGATAACGGGAATACTATTAAGAAAAAAGGCAATAAACCTTGGGACTTCTACCGACAAAACGAGGCTGTAGAGTTCGGTAAAAATAAATGGGCGTTAATGGTAGAGGGTGAGAATTGTGTAGAAGCTCTTAGAGCATTGGGGATAGTAGGGTTGTCTCGGATGGGAAGTGAGAAGGGAGAGGAATCTGTTAAGAGAAATTTTACAGCGTTAAAAAATGCTTCGGTTTCTGGGGTTGTGCTAATTGCGGACAATGATCGTGTAGGACTAGAGGAGTGTAAGGAGTTTTCTGAATGGGCTTCAGAGGTTGGACTCAATACAATTGTTATTTCTACAAAGGATTTTTGGAGTGAAGCCCCGGAACGTGGCGATATCGTAGATTTTATTAGAGAACATCCTGAAACAACCCAAACCGAATTACTGAAGCTATTGGAGGGAGCAATTCAAAGTATTCAAGACGCAGAAACATCATTAAGAAATAGCTCAAAATCTACCTACCAAACATCAGGAACCGCAGCGTTAAAACCTGAACCTCCATCAAATGTAATCCCCTTCAAAGGGCAACAACAACAATTGAATACTGAGGATATTGAGGAGAAATTCAAACAATTAAGCGAACAAACCCTATCTAAATCTAAGCTAAGATTAGAACTCAACAATATTGCTAGAGAATGCAATGCTAATCCTAAAGAGATTCAGAATGCCTACCGAGAATATTGTGAGGAAATCGAGGACAAGGAATCACAAGCTGATACTAAATCAGATATCGAGAAAATTTTCGAGAACAAAAATAGACAGCTTGATTCATCAGAATATCTATCTGGTAACTTATCTAAAATAACCGAACTTTCAAAGCGATTTGGTTTGCGTCCAGAGTTGGCTATATCTGTATTTTTGTCGGCGGTTTCAGGTTTGCAAAATGTTAGGAGTGACATTGATTTATTGGACTATACGGACTTCAGACAACCATTAATTGTATTTAATGCAATTGTTGCCGAACCAAGTCAAAAGAAATCACCGTTAATTAAAAAAATTGTATCAGAACCTTTAAAGGTTTACCAACGGGAATTAAAGGAAAAATATAAACAGGAAATGCTTGAATATGAATCGCTCCCAGAAGAGGATAAACCCAAGGATAAACCTATTTTACGTCAATTATCTATTTCAGGAGGATCGAGAGCGGGGTTGAGGGATATGTTAGATAAGCACGCGAAACACGGCTGGGGAGTGCTTATCATTGCTGATGAATTAGCGGGCAACATTAAGAACAAGGGTACAACCTACAACATCGGACTAGAGGAGGATGAGCTTTCTTATTATGAAGGGGACGGCAAACGAGAAGCATTAAAAGACGATATGGCATCGACTGAGGAGGATGTTTTATTGTCTATTATTGGGGGAATTCAGCCTAAAGTATTTTCGCAATTTAACGACGGTTCCGATTTTAATGGACGATGGGCTCGATACAACTTGATAAGCCAGCCCCTCGCCCCAATGATAATTCCAAAGAACCCAGGCGCAAGAATTGACCTTACACCTCTACTGGCTGGATTCTATAAAGCGATCGCCACGCTCCCAGAACTTCACTTGAGATTATCTCCAGAAGCTAAGGAGGCAATGAGACGGCTCTACAATACTTGTGAAATGCGCCGGATAGAAGCCAAAACTCAAGCTGTGCAAGCGTTATGGGGGAAAGCACCGGGCAAAATCGGCAGGATAGCAGGACTACTTCACATCATCCATCAAGTAGAGAGTAGAGGAACTGTAGAGGATGTTGTTGTCAGTAAAAAAACCCTAAACCTCGCAGCTAAACTGGTACGCTTCTACATCGGTGAAGCCGAGAACCTCTATGGGGAATGCTCTCAAGATGAATTGGCTCCTAAGTTGGTGAAGATTATCGAATTAGCCGAAAAACGCCAGACTGCTATCAGTGCAAGGGATGTAAAGCAGTTTGACTGGGCGTTTAAAAAGGATTCTCCTGATCAAGTTAGGGGTATGTTCATCCAATTGGCTGAACTAGGGTACGGGTCAACAGAGGGTTCTGGGTCACGGTTAAAATTTTCATCCAATTCATCCAAAAAAAGTCAAACTGTAGAGGATTTTGCAAACTGTAGAGGAACTGTAGAGGAAACTGTAGAGGGAGAAATCCATCAACCACAAGACTTTCAGCCAAGTGTAGAGACTGTAGAGGAAAATAAAAAAAATAATTTTGAAACCAATCATCTACATTCATCACCATTGGATGATCTAACTCAATATCAAACTGTAGAGGCGCAAGCTTCCCCTCCTACAGTTGAAGAGGTAGCAAATTCCTCTACAGTCTCTACAAATAGCTATAACCCTGATGAAATCGGGAAAAATTCATCTACAGTTTCCTCTACAAATTCCTCTACAGTTTTGAATTCCTCTACAGTTTCCGGTGAGCACTCACCAGAACCAACCCCGGAACCCCTTCCCGATGATTGCCGACCCACACTTGCAGAGCTAACCAGTGCCGAACCATTACCCCCTTTGACCCACATTGCTTGTGTTGGGTACGTTGAACCAACACCACAACCGACACCGGAACCGGAACCCGATACTGATGACAAAATAATTGATGCCATCGGAATAATAATTGATGAATTAAAATCCGATGAAAACTCTGAAGAGGACAAATTAGACCTTATTAATTCAATCCGACGCACCCAGGAGGAACGGGAGCGACTCAGAAATTTATCACCTAAAATCATTGAGCGGTATCCCAATGATTATCAATTGTTAATGGATTTCTGCAAAGCTCATCCTTGCATAGAGACAAAGCTAAGTTGATCAAGGGTTAATTGGGACATGGGGGGTCAGACCCCCTGCCTTCGTGGGAAAATTTCCCACGAAAATTTTAATAACGAATAACAGCGAGTTTGAGAGCGATCGCTATTCCTCCTCATCATCCTCATCCTGCCTGTCCATAAGGTCAATTAAAAGGTCAAATTGATAGAGGTGTTCATCCACAGCCATTATAGTTTTGATGCCATCTAGTGCCTGTTTTCCGTGTGTATGCGCTCCTGCTTTTGTCAACATACCGCAGGCTTTTAGAGCATCATTCATCATAGAAGCTGTGGCGTAGGCTTTGCTGGAAATGTTAATACTCCTAGCGGTATTTGCATAAATTTGTTCGCGTAGAATTGCTAATTTCCTCCTGCCCTCTCTGATAGATTCCTTAAATTCTTCCCGCCGCCGTTCATCCTTTAAATTTAATGCCTCAGCCATATCATCTAACATTTTTACCCTCTCAACCTCCCAGAATGATTGTTTTTTCCAGTATCTAATGGTTGCCTCGGTCACGTTCAATTGTTTGGCAATCTCCCTATTAGAGAGGGATGGATTGTCAATCAAAAGCTTAATCGCTTCCCGAATTAAATCAAGTCTAAAGTTCTTAATATCGTTTAATTTCGCAAAATTCTATTTTCACCATAGCACAGCAAAAAGCCCCAATTGCCGGGGCTTGATGGAGTTTTGAAAGTGATTTAATC